>NZ_JABDWE010000017.1:0-46721 GCF_019685125.1 Rhizobium sp. NZLR10
GGCCGGCAAGCCCAAGATCGTCGCAACCGTCGCAACTATGCGCAAGCTGCTCACCATCCTCAATGCCATCATCAGGGACGGACGACCATGGCAAAACGCTTGACAAATAAGACAGTCGCTCTCCCCGAGGGGAGAAGAGACAAGCAGCGGCGCCTCGACTCCCTCTTCTCCCCGGCGGGGAGAAGAGGGCCCGCAGGGTCGGATGAGGGGCCGCACGGCATGCCGTCATCGAATGCCCACGTGCCCTTCCCCATCCAGGCAGCCCCACTCATCAACCGTCGGCGTGCACGACACCAGCATCACGCTCCAGATAACGCTGGTCGATATCCGGCAGCGGCTCATCGTCGATTGCTGCCTCGAAGGCCTTGAGGCGTTTGTGGATGGAGAGCAGTTCGATGATCGTTGTCCAGGAGTTGACGAGATACTGGAACGAGTTGCTGACCTGCCCGAAGGCGGTAGAGATCTGCTGGAAGATACCGTAGGTGATAGTGCCCGCCACGATCGTCGGCACCAGCATGAAGACCACGAAGAGTGCGTCGGCCTGGATATAGAAATAGCGGGCGACATTGAAATACATGTAGTGGAAATACATGCGGTAGTAGTTGCGGCGAACGTTGCCGAAGAGTTCGGTGACGGTCAGCGGCTGAGCCCGTTCCGCATGGTCCTCGCCATAGACCAGTTCTTTACGATAGGCCGCTTCGACGCGCTGGTTGCGGAAGTTCAGGCCCGGCAGCTTGACACCCGCGACCGCCAGCAAAACCGTTCCGAACGCCGACCAGAAGAGCGCCAGCCAGAAGAGCGAATTCGCCACCGGCCCAATGAACGGTAGTTCCGTCACATAATGCGACAGCGCCAGAAGGATCGGAAGGAATACCACGAGCGTCATCACCGAGTTGATGAGGCTGATGCCGAGACCTTCGAGCGTGCTCGAAAAGCGCATCGTGTCTTCCTGAACGCGCTGCGAGGCGCCTTCGATGTGCCGCAGCTTTTCCCACTTCGACATGTAGAAATTGTTCATCGCCGTGCGCCAGCGGAAGATATAGTGGCTGGTGAAAAAGTCGGTCATGATCGACACGAACATGCTGAGGAACGCGATCTGACAGAAGACCCACATTAAGCTATAAAAATTGTCGACGGAAATGCCTGGCTGCTTCGACAATGCGTTCTGCAGCAGGTCGCCGAATGGCCGGCGCCAATTGTTGATCACGACGCTGATCTGGACGCCGAAGTAGGTGACGAAAATAATCAGCGCCGAACCCCAGATCGACCACAGCTTCCAAGGGTGGTGCAGCGCCTTCAGATGCCATGCGCCGCAGAAGATCACCGCCGTAAGGAAGAAATAGCTGTAGAACCAGACATTTTCGGGCAGCAGGAAGAACGACAGGTCGATCGGCTGCTGTTCCTCGGCGACCGGCGCATAGCCGAGCGATGCACCGAGATTAGCGGCAAAGAGATACCAGCCGGCGATGGAAATCAGCGTCCAAACAACAAGCGAGGTAAAGAACGCCTTCGGCTGCGGAAAAAAGGAATGAAACACGGGGAGCTTTGCTTTCCTGAACTGTGAGTCTCGGGAGTGTCACGGAACACTGATTTTGCCGGAAACTAAGGCAGTTCGAAGGAAGCAGCAATGGGTTCGGCCCATTGTTACGGAGATGTAACGGGTTAGAGCAATTCCAGGAAAAGTGGGAAGCGGTTTTCCGTCCGGAATTGCGTAGAGACAAAATTATGGAGCAGTTCTGCGAAGCTGAATCGCTCTATGCGATTTTCTTGATCACCGGCATCACCAACGCTGCGCAGGCAACAAGGGCGATGGCGGCGATCACTGTTGGGGCGGTGAAATTGCCACTGCGCTCGGCGATCCAGCCGGCAACAACAGGCCCGACGATCTGGCCGACACCGAAGGCAGCCGTCATCATCGCCAGTATCCGCCGCGGGCTTTCCGGCGAAAGCTTGCGGCCGATCTGCAGCCCGTAAGCCGTGATCGCCAGGAAGGTCGCCCCGAACAGCGCACCGCCGACCAGCGGCGCGGCGGAATGCGGCAATGCCACAGTCGCAAGCACGCCGGCCGCCTCGATCAGAAGGGCTGCGACATAAACGCCGCCAAGCCCGAGCCGCCTGACAAGCGGCTTCCAGGCAAACAGCGCCACCGTCGACGTCAGCCCGGCGATGAACCAGCAAAGGAATTCGACCAAGGGTCCTGTCGCCGAAAGGCGCGCGATGGTGACGAGGAAGGTCGCGGTGATGACGTAGCCGAAGCCGAACAGGCCGTAGGACAACGTCAGCAGCACCATCGGTCGGCTCCAGACAAGCGCCGGCTCCTTGCCCGATTGCGCCGATTGCGCCGGGGCTGACGGCAGCAACAGGAAGACGACGACGAGGCTTGCCGCGCAATAGAGCGCTCCGCCGATCCAGTCGGCCCGCCAGCCGCCCGGCCCGTCGTGATAACCAAGGCCGATGAGAAACACCATGACCGAGGATAGTGCGATACCCGCCCCCGGCCCGCCGAAGTGCGCCGCCTGCACATGGTCATTACCGGCAGCAGCCCCGTGGCTGAGCACGATCGACGAGGTGAAGACCATCGCAAAGGCGCTGGCAAAGCCGGCGAGGAACCGGATGACAGCAAAGACCGCGACGGATTGGGTGGCGGCCATGGCCGCAAGCAGGATCGCGGTCGCCAGCAGCGACAAAAGCGCCACCAGTCGTTCGCGCCCCGCCGCCCAGCCATAGGCGGCAAGCACAGCGCCGACGAGATAACCGAGGAAATTCGCCGACGCGATGAAGCCTGCATCCGCAGCCGAAAGCGGCACGCCGCTGATCATGCCGGGCAGGATCGGCGTGTAGGAGAAGCGCCCGAAGCCCATGGCGGCGGCCATAGCGACGGCGCCGGCAGCGGCGGTGGAAACGAGGTTCGGCGGGGAGTGACGGATACGCTCGAGCATGCAGCGCTTATCGCGCCGCAGCATCTGCATCACAATCAAGTAATTCTGATCGATCGATCAATTTCCGGAAACATGAAAAATTCCTCGCTTCCCTTGAAAAAGACTATCTTACGATATATGTTTTACGACATAACCAACGATATATCTGCTGATGAAAGGAAAAAACCATGAGAGGTTTTAAAGGCGGCATGTTCGGCGAAGCTTTCCGCATGGGCCGCAAGTTCGCTGCCGGCGATCTGCAGCTCGTCATCCTGGCGCTGCTCGCTGAGCAACCGCGCCACGGTTATGAATTGATAAAGTTGCTGGAGGAGCGCTCTGGCGGCTTCTATGTACCGAGCCCCGGCGTCATTTATCCCGCGCTCACCTATCTTGAGGAAACCGGTCTTGCCGAGGTGGAGGCCGAGGGCACCAAGAAGCTCTATCGTATCACCGAGGCCGGCCGTCGCCGCGTCGAGGAAAACCGCGATATGATCCTGCACACGCTCGCCAAGCTTGAGCGCATCGGCGAAAAGATGGCCTATGTGAAGCGTGTGTTCGAAACCGACCGCCACGGCGCCGACGAGGGTGATGACGGCGATTTCATGCAGGACGGCGGCGATATTCGCGCTGCCCGCATGCTGCTGCGCTCGGCCCTGCGCATGCGTTATCCCTGGTCGAAACCCGAAGCCGCCCGCATCGCCGGCATATTGGAACGCGCCGCCACCGAAATCCTGCAGGTCGGCAAGCCGGAAACGCGCGGTTGAGGACGAGGTTGGTGCTCGGCCCGTCCGATGAATGCAAGGAGCAGCGTTGCGGCGTGCTTCGAGGCTGCGCCCTACGCCCGCCCATCCGGCAAGGTCAGCACCACCGGCCCGTTGCGCGTTGCAACCACCGTATGTTCATATTGCACCGTTGGCGCCTTTGGATCGGCATAGAGCGTCCACGCATCGTCGCCGCCTTCCGCCCATGTCGCGCCGAGCGACAGGAACGGTTCGACGGTGAAGACGAGACCTTCCGTCATCATGCGTTTTTCTGAAGGGTCCGGCCAGGTCGAGAGCTCGGCCGGCTCCTCGTGCAGCGAGCGGCCGACGCCATGGCTCGCCAGATTGGCGACCAGCGTGTAGCGGTTCTTCTGCGCGAACGCGCCGACGGCGGTGCCGATCTTTGCGAGCGGCTCGCCCGATTTCACCTGGTTGAGGCCGGCCCAGAGCGCCCGCTTGCCGTCGCGGCAGAGCCGCTCGATCTTTTGCTTGACGGGCGGCATCGCGAAGGAGGCACCGGTATCGGCGAAGAAGCCGTCCTTCTCAGCCGAAACGTCGATATTGATGAGGTCGCCGGCGCGGATGACGCGTGGGCCGGGAATGCCGTGGGCGATTTCCTCATTGATGCTGATGCAGGTGGCGCCGGGAAACTGGTAGCAGAACTCCGGCGCCGAGCGCGCGCCCGAATCCTCAAGCACCTTGCGGCCGATCCGGTCGAGTTCCAGCGTCGTCATGCCGGGCTCCATCGTCGCCGCCATCACCTGGATGGCGTTGGCGCAGATGCGGCCGATCTCCTTGAGCTTCGCCAGTTCGTCGTCGTTTGCGATAACCATTCGTCTATTCCGGCCTTGCGCAGAACGGCCACGGCCGCCTCACGCTGTGGCTTTCGCCCCTTCGCCGCTTTCAGTCAACGCCTTTCTGACGATCGGCGCGACTTTCGTCCCGTAGAGCTCGATGCCACGCATGATCTGCGCATGCGGCATCAGCCCGATCGCCATCTGCAGCAGGAAGCGGTCGTTCTTGAAGAGTGTATGATGGGCGATGATCTTTTCCGCGACCGCCTCGGCATCGCCGACGAAGAGCGCCCCGCTCGGCCCGCGCGACATGTCGAACTGCGCCCGGCTCGTTGCCCCCCAGCCGCGCTCGCGCCCGATGCGGTTCATCACTTCGGCCTGTGGCCCGTAAAACTGATCTGCCGCAGCCTCCGTCGTATCGGCGATGAAGCCGTGGACATTGATGCTGGTCTTCAGCTTCGCCTGGTCCTGCCCTGCCCGGCGCGCGGCCTCGCGATAGAGATCGAAGAGCGGCGCAAAACGGCGCGGCTCGCCGCCGATGATCGCCAGCGCCACCGGCAGGCCGAGCGCGCCCGCGCGCGCCACCGACTGCGGCGTGCCGCCGACCGCGACCCAGAGCGGCAGCGGATCCTGCAACGGCCTGGGATAGACGCCGCGCCCGTTAATCGCAGCGCGAAGCTCGCCCTTCCACTCCACCACTTCGCTATCGCGCAACGCCAGCAGCAGATCGAGCTTCTCTTCGAAAAGCTGGTCGTAGTCCTCGAGGTTGTAGCCGAATAGCGGGAAGGACTCGATGAAGGAGCCGCGCCCCGCCATGATCTCGGCCCGGCCGTTGGAAATCAGATCGAGCGTCGAAAACTGCTGGAAGACGCGCACGGAATCATCGGAAGAAAGCACGGTGACCGCACTTGTCAGCCGGATATTCCTCGTCCTGACGGCCGCCGCCGCCAGCACGACCGCGGGAGCCGACGCCGCGTAATCCGGCCGATGATGTTCGCCGAGTCCGAAGACGTCGAGCCCCACCTGATCGGCAAGCTCGACCTCCTCGATCAGATGCTTAAGCCGCTCGGCCCCTTCCGCGCCCTTGCTGCGGGACGGGTTGGGATTGACGTCGGCGAATGTATAAAGGCCCAGTTCCATTGTCGGCATCCTGTTGAATTCTGCCCGGAGATAAGGATCGCCGAGACGGAGCGCAAATACAAACTCTGGAACGGAATGTTCGAAAAATTCGATAGTGGCATGATGTCTTTGCCCTGCTTCGGCAGACATCAAGGGACAGAACCCACCCACAAATTCGAATCTGAATTCAACGACTTCGAAGCCACGGCGGAATCATTTTCCAAGCTGCTTCATGCCGCGCTTGAGTAGCGCCAACGCCCGCGCCGTTCACATCTTCGCCAACAGCTCCGCCAGTTGCTCAGCAGCCTTGCCCCATCCCTCGTGGAAGCCCATCTTCTCGTGCGTTTCCTTATCCTCGGCGCGCCAATGCAGCGCCTTCGCCGTATATTTCGTGCGCCCATTGCCGAGATCTTCGAGCAGGATGACGCCGGTGAAGAAAGGTTTCTCGGCAGGCACCCAGGCGCTGGTATAGGCATCGGTGAAGACGATCTTCTCGTTCTCGACGATCTCGAGATAGACGCCACGGTTCGGATACTGATTGCCCTCGGGATCTTGCATGACGATGACACTGGACCCGCCGGGGCGGACGTCGAGCGTCGCTTCCGCCACACCCCAGGGGCGCGGCACGAACCACTGTTTCATGAGATCGGGATCGGTCCATGCCTTGTAGATCTTCTCGCGCGGCGCGTCGAATTCGCGAACGAGGACGAGTTCATGTTGCGTGCTGGCGGTCATTCGGCATCTCTCCAATTGAATGAAACCTGCTTCCCAGGTTGTAGCAAGGACGTATCGAAGTTTGCCTTTCCGACAGCGTGCCGATTTTTCCTGATTATTTTGCGGTCGGCTGCGTCGCCTCTTCCTGCATCTTGTCGATCTGCCGGCGGATATGAGCCGCTTCAGCCGCCGAATGGGCAAGCGCAATGGCGCGGTCGAAGGCTTCGCGGGCCTGGCAGGTCAAGCCAAGCTGCTTCAGCAGCCCGCCGCGGAGGCCGTGATAGTAGAAATAGCCGCCGAGTTTTTCGCCAAGCGGATCGATGAGATCGAGCGCATCCTGCGGTCCGCGCAGTTTGGAAACCACGACAGCGCGATTGAGCGTCACGACAGGAGACGGCTGGAGACGCTCCAGCGCGCGGTAGAGCAGATCGATCTCCACCCAGTCGGTATCCCCGGCACGTTTTGCCCGGGAATGGATCGCGGCGATGGCCGCCTGTAGCTGATAGGGGCCGGGTTGGCGGTGTCGCAGCGCCTTGTCGAGCAGCGCCAAAGCCTCGTTGATGAGGGGCTGGTTCCAGCGCGCGCGGTCCTGATCTTCGAGCAGCACGATCTCGTCCTCGGCGCTGAAGCGCGCCGGGCGGCGCGAGATCTGCAGAAGCATCAGTGCAAGCAGCCCCATCAACTCCGGTTCGGACGGGAAGATATACAGCATCAGGCGTGCCAACCGGATCGCCTCGTCGCTGAAGGCCGCAGCCTCATGCTTCGGGTCGGCCTGGCTATAGCCCTCGTTGAAGATGAGATAGATCATCGTGCTGACGATCGACAGCCGTTCGGCCCTTTCCCCAGGGCTTGGCGTTTCGAAAGGCACGCCGGCCTTCGCCACCCGTGCCTTGGCCCGGGTGATGCGCTGCTCCATGGCGCTTTCCGACACCAGGAAGGCACGGGCGATCTGCGGCACCGAAAGCCCGGAGACGATGCGCAGCGCCAGCGCGATCTGCTGGGTCGCCGGCAGATCCGGATGGCAGCAGATGAACAGCAGCCGCAGGATATCGTCGCGATAGTGGGAATCGTCCAGTCGCTCGGCGATGTCGCTTTCGGCATCCTCGGTATCGGAGATGACGTCCTCATCCGGCAAGGCCTGGAGCTTCGTCCGCTTGCGCACCGCATCGATCCCGCTGTTTCGGCCGACGAAGATGAGCCAGGCCGCGGGATCACGCGGAGGCCCTTTTTCTGGCCATGTCCGGATCGCCCTCAGGCATGCCTCTTGAAACGCCTCTTCCGCAGTATCGAGATTGCGGAAATAGCGCAGCAGGGCGCCAAGGGCCTTCGGGCGGGCCGAGGCAAGTGCAAGGTCGATCCAGGCAATATCGGTCATGATGAAGCATCTCCCGGCCTGAAGACGTAGAATGGCCGAATTTCGTAAGAGGTGGAACCTGGATTGACCGACGAAAGCTGTTTCGAGAAGGCGATCGCCTCATCGAGCGTTTCGAAGTCGACCACGTAGAAGCCGAGAAGCGCCTCTTTCGTTTCTGCAAACGGGCCATCGATGACCAAAGCCTCGTCCTTGCCCTTGCGCACCGTCGTCGCCGCCGTCGTCGGCATCAGCCGGCCGACGGGGCCGAGCTTGCCGGCTGCGGCAAGCGGCTCCTGCACGGCATAGAGCTTCTCCATGACGGCAGCCTCCTCCTCCTTGGTCCAGGCAAAGACGGTTTCCTCATGGGCGTAACAAAGGATTGCATAAAGCATCGGGTCACTCCTCTTTCCGAATGACGAAGGAGTAACCGCTTAGCCGACAGGCCGCATCAAAATTATTGGGGGGAAATTCGTGATCTTGCAGAGCACGGCGATGCCGCAGCTGGGCATTCTGCCGGAGCGAACGAAGCTATATTGCGGCGCTGATTGCCCTCACCCTTCGCTCAGCGTTCGCTTGACCGCATTCTTCCAACCCTTGAGCTTTGCCGCCCGTACCTTCTCCTCCATGGCGGGTTCGAATCGCCGGTCCCGCTTCCACGTCGCCGAAAAGCCGTCTCTGTCCGGCCACACCCCTGCCCGGCTGCCGGCAAGCCACGCGGCACCCAGCGCCGTCGTCTCCAGGATCACCGGGCGGTCGACCGGGGCATCGAGCAGGTCGGCAAGACGCTGCATTGTCCAGTCGGAGGCGACCATGCCGCCGTCGACGCGCAGCACGGTGTCGTCGCCGCCGTTCTTCCAGTCCTTCTGCATGGCATCGAGCAGGTCGCGGGTCTGGTAACAGACCGCTTCG
Organism: Rhizobium sp. NZLR10; assembly: GCF_019685125.1. Taxonomy (NCBI): domain Bacteria; kingdom Pseudomonadati; phylum Pseudomonadota; class Alphaproteobacteria; order Hyphomicrobiales; family Rhizobiaceae; genus Rhizobium; species Rhizobium sp. NZLR10. The sequence goes on from NZ_JABDWE010000017.1 coordinate 8,570, forward strand.
AGCGCTGCCCGCGAGAGTTCCGCCGGACCGCTGTTGCGCGTCAGTCCGAAGATCGCGCCACGCGCATTGGCATCCCAATGCGGCGCGCCAAGCCCGGTGAAGGCGGGCACGAGATAGACCTCCTGGGTCGGATCGGCTCGTTCGGCAAGCCCGTTGGTCTCGGCGGCGCTGCCGATGATGCGAAGCCCGTCACGCAGCCATTGCACCGCCGCGCCAGCGATGAAGATCGACCCCTCAAGCGCATAGGTCGTCTGGCCGTTCAGGCGATAGGCGATGGTGGTCAGCAGCCGGTTTTTCGAGCGCACCATATCGGCGCCGGTGTTAAGCAGCGCGAAACAGCCGGTGCCGTAGGTCGATTTCAGCATGCCCGGCTGAAAACACGCCTGGCCGATGGTGGCCGCCTGCTGGTCGCCGGCGACACCGAGGATAGGGATTGCAGCACCGAAGATCGCGGGATCGACCGTGCCGAAATCGGCGGCACAATCCTTGACCTCCGGCAGCATGGCGGCGGGCACCCTCAGAATATCGAGCAGATCCTCGTCCCACGCGTTTTCAGCAATGTTGAACATCAGCGTGCGCGAGGCGTTGGTGGCATCGGTGACGAAACTCTTGCCATTAGTCAGCCGCCAGATCAGGAAGGTGTCGATCGTGCCGAAGCAGAGGTCGCCCCTTGCAGCACGGGCCCGTGCGCCCTTCACATTGGCGAGCATCCAGGAAAGCTTGGTGCCGGAAAAATAGGGATCGAGGATCAGGCCGGTCTTCTTCGTGAAAAGCCGCTCCAGATCCTGTCGTTTCAGATTGTCGCAATAGCTTGCCGTGCGCCGGTCCTGCCAGACAATGGCATTCTGGATCGGCCGGCCAGTCTCGCGCTCCCAGACGACGACAGTCTCGCGCTGGTTGGTAATGCCGAGCGCCGAAATATCCTTGGCGGTAATCCCCGCATCGCGCAGTGCCATATTGACGGTGGAGACAACCGAATCCCAGATTTCCTCAGGATCGTGCTCGACCCAGCCGGAGCGCGGATAGATCTGGGTGAATTCCTTCTGGCCCTTGCCGGCGACATGCATGTCGGCATCGAAGACGATCGCCCGCGTCGATGTCGTTCCCTGATCGATCGCCAGTACAAATCCACCCATGAAAATCCCCCCGCTAAAGCAATTCCAGCAAAAGTGTGCAGCGGTTTTGCGTCCGGAATTGCGTGAAAAAAGAGATAGAGCATTTCCGTGATTCGAAGAAAAACGGAAATGCTCCGGCATATGATTATCGTGACAAATCAATAGGACACGGATGCGGGCGAGAAAAGCGAATAAAGCGGAATTGCCAGCCCGCCGGCTTTGGGCATAACCTCGCCACTAACGTTGCAACGCAGCATCGCGCCTTTCACGGGAGAACAGCATGAGCAGAACAGTCGTCGTCACCGGGTCCACCAGCGGCATCGGCCTTGCGATCGCCACTGCATTCGCCGACACGGGCGACAACGTCGTCATCAACGGTTTCGGAAAGACTGATGAAATCAAGGCGATCGTCGAGCGGCTTGAATCATTGTCTAAAGGCCGGGCGCTCTATCATCCGGCCGACATGACCAAGCCCGCCGAGATCGCCGACCTGATTGAAACGGCGGCGAAGTCCTTCGGCACCGTCGATATCCTCGTCAACAATGCCGGCATTCAGCATGTTGAGAAGATCGAGGATTTCCCGATCGACAAATGGGACCAGATCATCGCCATCAACCTGTCGAGTTCCTTTCACACCATGCGCGCCGCCATCCCGCTGATGAAGGCGAAAAAACACGGCCGCATCATCAACATCGCCTCGGCCCACGGCCTGGTCGCCTCTCCCTTCAAATCCGCCTATGTCGCGGCAAAACATGGTATATTGGGCCTCACCAAAACCGCGGCACTGGAGCTTGCCGAATTCGGCGTGACGGTGAACGCCATCTGCCCCGGTTACGTGCTGACGCCGCTCGTCGAAAAGCAGATACCGGATACCGCCAAGGCCCGCGGCATGACCGAGGAACAGGTGAAGAGCGAGGTCATCCTCAAGGCGCAGCCGACCCGTGAATTCGTCAAGGCCGAGGAAATCGGTGCGCTGTCGCTTTACCTCGCCAGCGACGCCGCCCGCCAAGTGACCGGAACGCACATCTCGATTGACGGTGGCTGGACGGCGGCTTAACCATTTGGAAAAAACAACCGGGAATATCATGAACGACAGCATCCGCTTCATCCTGAATGGCCAGGACATCGCACTCACCGATGTCGGGCCGACCGAGACGCTTCTCGATTTTCTGCGGGTGAGGCAACGGCTGACGGGCACCAAGGAAGGATGCGCCGAAGGCGATTGCGGCGCCTGCACCGTGCTCGTCGGGCGGCTCGCCGACGGCAAGCTCGCCTATGAATCGGTCAATGCCTGCATCCGTTTCTTAGGTTCGCTGCATGCCACACACGTGGTGACGGTCGAGCATCTGGCCGGCCGGGACGGCGCACTGCACCCGGTGCAGCAGGCGCTGGTCGACTGCCACGGCTCGCAATGCGGCTTCTGCACCCCGGGCTTTGTCATGTCGCTCTATGGTCTGTGGTTGACGAAGGAAAAGCCTGGCCGCCAGGAAATCGAAAAGGCCTTGCAAGGCAATCTCTGTCGCTGCACCGGCTACGAGCCGATCGTCAAGGCTGCCGAGCAGGTGAGCCTGATGCGGCCGAGCGCGCTCTTCGACCCGCTGGAGCGGACACGTTCGGAAATCGTCGCGCGGCTCTGGGCCATGCAGGCGAGCGGCACCATCAGGATTACCAGTGGCGAAGACCGGCTGATCGTGCCTGCTTCCATCCAGGCGCTGGCCGAAGTCCTCTCGCAGGAGCCCGACGCGATCGTCGTCGCCGGCGCGACCGATGTCGGCCTCTGGGTGACGAAGCAGATGCGACGGCTGAACCCGGTCGTCTTCATCAATCATCTGAGCGAATTGCAGTCGGTCACGGAAGGCGAGGACGGCGTCACCATCGGCGCCGGCGTTAGCTACAGCAGGGCCTTCGCGGCGATTTCCAAGAAAATCCCGGCGCTTGGGCGGCTGATCGACCGCATCGGCGGCGAGCAGGTGCGCAACATGGGGACGATCGGCGGCAATATCGCCAACGGCTCGCCGATCGGTGACAGCCCGCCGCCGCTGATCGCGCTCGGCGCGACGCTGACGCTGCGGTCGCTGCAAGGCCAGCGCAGAATGCCGCTCGAGGATTTCTTCATCGGCTATGGCAAACAGGACCGCGAGCCGGGCGAATTCGTCGAGAGCATCTTCGTGCCCTATCCCGCCGATACGAGCCATTTTGCTGCCTACAAGATCACCAAGCGCCGCGACGAGGATATCACCGCCGTGCTCGGCGCCTTCTTGCTGACGCTCGACGAGGCCGAGATGATCACCGAGATCCGCATCGCCTTCGGCGGCATGGCGGCAACACCGAAACGCGCCAGCACGGTCGAGGCCGCGCTGATCGGTAAACCCTGGACCGAGGCGACCATCGAGGCCGCCCGCCCCGCCTTCGACACCGACTACCAACCGTTGACCGACTGGCGCGCCACGGCAGAATACCGCCAGCTGACGGCAAAGAACCTGCTGACGCGGTTCTACCTGGAAACGGTGGGCGCGCCGGCTGAGCTGAAGCGGTTCGAGGAGGTGGCGTGATGGATACACTGATTAGCACGCCCGGAATGCAAGCTTTGATGGGAACAGCCGCGATCTCCTCCCCTCCCTCATTCCGTGTGGCTACGCTTGGAGGGCTGATCTAATGGATAAGTCCACCTTCGAAGATCGCAAGGTCATCATTTCAGGCCCGATGCACGGCTCGCTGCGGCATGATTCGGCACATAAGCATGTCACCGGAACCGCCGATTATATCGACGATATCCCCGAACCCGCCGGCCTGCTGCACGGCGCCCTCGGCCTCTCGGACCGGGCGCATGCCGAAATCGCCGGCATTGATCTGTCCGCGGTCGCCGCCTATCCCGGCGTCGTCTGGGTCCTCACCGGCAAGGACGTGCCAGGCGTCAACGACGTCAGCTCCAACGGCAGCCATGACGAGCCGCTGCTCGCCGAAACCAAGGTCGAATTTCACGGCCAGCCGATCTTTGCCGTCATCGCCGAAACGCGCGAAGCTGCCCGCCGGGCCGCACGGCTGGCGAAGATAGACTATCGCGACCTGCCGCACTGGAGCGATATCGACGGCGCGCTCGCCAACGGCAGCCCGCTGGTCATCACCCCGATGACGCTCCAGCGCGGCGAGCCTGAAGTGGAAATGCCGAATGCCCCCATGCGGCTGAAGGGCCGGATGCGCATCGGCGGCCAGGAGCATTTCTACCTCGAAGGCCATATTGCCATGGCCATCCCCGGCGAAGATGATGAGGTCACCGTCTGGTCATCGACGCAGCATCCGAGCGAGATCCAGCACATCGTCGGCCACGTGCTCGATATCCCTTCCAACGCCGTAACCGTCAACGTCCGCCGCATGGGCGGCGGCTTCGGCGGCAAGGAGACGCAGGGCAATCAGTTCGCAGCGCTCGCGGCGATCGCCGCCAAGAAGCTCGGCCGCGCCATCAAATTCCGCCCCGACCGCGACGAGGACATGAGCGCCACCGGCAAGCGCCACGATTTCCTCGTCGATTATGAGGTGGGCTTCGATGCCGAAGGCCGCATCCATGCGGTTGACGCCACTTACGCGGCGCGCTGTGGTTTCTCCTCGGATCTCTCGGGACCGGTGACCGACCGCGCCCTCTTCCATGCCGATTCCAGCTATTTCTATCCGCATGTGCATCTCCAGTCGAAACCGCTGAAAACCCACACCGTCTCCAACACCGCCTTCCGCGGCTTCGGCGGACCGCAGGGCATGCTCGGCGCCGAGCGCTTCATCGAGGAGATCGCCTATGCCCTCGGCAAGGATCCGCTCGATATCCGCAAGCTGAATTTCTACGGCCAGCCGGGCTCCGGCCGCACGCTCACGCCCTACCATCAGGAGGTCGAGGACAATATCATCGCCCGCATCGTTGAGGAGCTGGAGGAAACGGCCGAATACCGGGCGCGCCGCAACGCCATCATCGCCTTCAACCGCGACAGCCGTTACATCAGAAAGGGCATCGCGCTGACGCCGGTCAAATTCGGCATCTCCTTCACCATGACCGCCTTCAACCAGGCCGGCGCCCTCGTCCATATCTATCAGGACGGCTCGATCCACTTGAACCATGGCGGCACCGAAATGGGCCAGGGCCTCTATACCAAGGTGGCGCAGGTGCTGGCCGACAGCTTCCAGGTCGACATCGACCGGGTGAAAATCACCGCGACGACGACGGCCAAGGTGCCGAACACCTCCGCCACCGCCGCCTCCTCCGGCTCGGACCTCAATGGCATGGCGGCCTTCGACGCCGCCCGTCAGATCAAGGAACGGCTGGTGGCGTTTGCCGCCGAGAAATGGGATGTTGGCCCCGCCGACGTCGTCTTCCTGCCGAACCGCGTGCGCGTCGGCGAAATCGAGATCCCCTTCCCCGATTTCATCAAGCAGGCCTATTTCGCCCGCGTCCAACTTTCCGCCGCCGGCTTCTACAAGACGCCGAAGATTCACTGGGACCGCAAGGCCGGCCGCGGCACGCCCTTTTATTATTTCGCTTACGGCGCCTCCTGCACCGAAGTCTCGATCGACACGCTGACCGGCGAATACCTGATCGACCGCACCGACATCCTCCACGATGTCGGCCGCTCACTGAACCCCGCAATCGACATGGGCCAGGTCGAGGGCGCCTTCGTGCAGGGCCTGGGCTGGCTGACGACGGAAGAGCTCTGGTGGGACGACAAGGGCCGCCTGCGCACCCATGCTCCCTCGACCTACAAGATCCCGCTCGCCTCCGACCGGCCGAAGATCTTCAACGTCCGCCTCGCCGAATGGTCGGAGAACACTGAGGCCACCATCGGCCGCTCCAAGGCCGTCGGCGAACCACCCTTCATGCTGGCGATCTCTGTGCTGGAAGCGCTGTCGATGGCGGTCGCAAGTGTGGCGAATTACAAGGTCTGCCCAAGACTCGACGCCCCGGCGACGCCAGAGCGGGTGCTGATGGCGGTGGAGCGGATGAAGCGGGTGTAGGATGAGTCCGGCTGGTTTGTTGTTTAAACAGGACGGACGGAGTCAATGTTACCCCCCTCTGTCCTGCCGGACATCTCCCCCACAAGGGGGGAGATCGGTAAAAGGTTGGAGCATCGCTCCCCATCTGCCCCGTTGGAGTAGCAGCGCTTTAGTTGTTTGGCGAAGCCGTCAACCCCATCCAATCTCCCCCCTTGTGGGGGAGATGTCCGGCAGGACAGAGGGGGGTAACACAGCCACTTACCTATCGGCCATCTCCCTATGACCGACCTCCCCACATTCCTCGCCGCCCATCCCGACAGCATCCTCATCGACATCACCGGCACACAAGGCTCCACCCCGCGTGAGGCCGGCGCCTTCATGCTCGTCTCGCAAACAGCTCTATGGGGCACGATCGGCGGCGGGCAGTTCGAGTTCATGGCGATCGCGAATGCGCGGGAGATGCTGGCTGGCTCGGGCGGAAAGGCCATCATGGATATCCCGCTCGGCCCCGAGATCGGCCAATGCTGCGGCGGCCGCACGCAGTTGCGGTTTCGCAGACTGACGCAGGCGGTGAAAGGTGAGTTGGAGGCAAAACTTTTGGGCGAGATCGAGCGTCTACCCGAAGTCTATCTCTTCGGTGCCGGCCATGTCGGCCGGGCGCTGGCCGCAGCCCTTGCGCCATTGCCGTTCTCGGTCACCGTCGTCGAAACGCGGCAGGAGGAACTCGCCAACCTGCCTGCTCGGACGAAGACCCGCCTCGTCCCGATGCCGGAAGCACTGGTGAACGAGATTGCGGCTGGCGGCGCGGCCGTCATCCTGACGCATGATCATGCGCTCGACTTTCTCATCGCCCGCGAAGCGCTGGCAAGGAGCGACCTTGCCTATACCGGCATGATCGGCTCGGCGACCAAGCGCGCCACTTTCGCAGGCTGGCTTTCCCGTGAAGGCGGCGGGGAGCGCGACTGGATCGAGCGGCTGACGCTGCCGATCGGCGGCGCCGTGGTTAGGGACAAACGACCCGAAGTGATCGCCGCCATGACCGCCGCCGAGATCCTGACGGCGCTTGGCGCCTACCGCATACGCTCGTCCTCGTAGTAGGGATCGCGTCCGTCGAGGAAACCGAGGTCGCGTTTGACGCGGTCTGGCGTGGCGGAAAGATCCAGCCGGGGCAGACGGCGGAAACGGTCGGCACCACCCGCCAACCAGTCGGCAAGGCGCCGGAAAATCTGGATTCTCTGCTGCGGCCGGCGCTCTTCGATAGCATGGCAGTCCATGGCATCACCTCGGTGGATTGATGGTATGAGTTGCAGTTTGCCGCCGAAAATGCTGCAATTCCAATCGAACAACCGTCTGCCTGCATCAAGAGAACTTATCCATGAAGCTTTCGAAGCAATTTCCGTTGAATGCGCTGCGCGTCTTCGAGGCCGCGGCCCGGCTCGGGAGTTTCACCAAGGCGGGCGACGAGCTCGGCATGACGCAGACAGCCGTCAGCTACCAGATCAAGTTGCTGGAGGAGAATGTCGGCGAGCCGCTCTTCCTGCGCCGCCCCCGTCAGATCGCGCTGACGGAAACCGGCGAGCGGCTGGCGCCGAAGGTGACCGAGGCCTTCGCCATACTGCACGACGCGATGGCGACGGCACGCGACAGCGTCGAAGGCACGCTGGCCATCAGCTCAACCCACACTTTCGCCTCGAAATGGCTGGCGCCGCGCCTCGGCTCTTTCCACTTGAAACATCCGGCGATCGCGGTGCGCTTTCAGGCGAGCCCGGATATCATCGATTTCGCCCGTGAGCAGATCGATATCGGCATCCGCTGGGGCGACGGCAACTGGCCGGGGCTGACGCTGCACCGGCTGATGGGGCTGGAGTTCACGCCGATGCTGAGCCCGAAGCTGGCGGAATCGGCAGGCGGCATCAAGGAGCCGCGTGATCTGTTGAAGCTCGATCTCTTCGACGCCGGCGACATCTGGTGGAAACAATGGTTCGAGGCAGCCGGCATCACCGAGACGGACCTCGATCGCCGCCCGCGCAACCAGCTCGGCTCCCAGGCGGTGGAAGCCGATGCGGCGATCGCCGGCCACGGTGTCGCCATCCTCCATCCGGCCTTTTATGCAGCCGAGATCGCGCTCGGCCGGCTCTATCAGCCATTCGAACTGACCCGCAGCGACGGCAAGGCCTACTGGCTCGTCTACCCCGAAAACCGCCGCAACGTGCCGAAGATCAAGGCCTTCCGCAACTGGATCCTTGAGGAAATGAAGGCGGCCGGGAATTAGTTCATCGGGTGTCCGGGCTTGGTTCCGACCTGTCCGATCTGTTAGTCCGGCTTCAATATCCCATCTCCGGCGCATAGAAACAGCGCGGCGTATCCTCGTTTGGAAACAGACAGAGATGATAGTCGTTGTCACCCGATTGCATCGCCTTCGTCATCGGCAGCAGAAAGACGTGAGCATGCGTGACCAGCCGGTGGTCGCCCGGCAGCAGCGTCACTCGATATCCGCCCGGCGTCACCGCCACGCTTTTCGAAGGGATCATCTGGCAATCGCCATTATGACTGTCGCCGTTGCAACAATAGGGGTCATAACTCCACCCCGTAGGTGCGTCGTGAGCCGTCGCCAGCGACGCATACGCAATCATCACACACGTCAGAATGCTGCGCATGGGCATCTTCTCCGTCGATGAATGCGCCGCCGATGATCTAACGGTCCTTATTTTATTCCGGCGGCCTGCAAATAACTGTAATCGAACCATCGTAGTTTCAAGGTCCGCTGAATTAGCGTATTCCGTATTAGAGACAGATAATGCACAGCCTTCTCGGCAGCTTTTAGGCACGCGACCGCAGATCTGCGATGCGACTGCGGTCGACGGCTTCGGCAAAACCGAATCTCCTCTTCCCTCCCCGCCAAAATTTCAGCAATGTCACGAGTCGGAGGAAGACAGGGGAACTCGATGTATGAATATGCCATAGCATGGGAATGGCTCGCCTTTGCGGCGCGCTGGTTCCATGTCGTCACTGCGATCGCCTGGATCGGATCGTCCTTCTATTTCATCGCGCTCGATCTCGGGCTGGTGAAACGCCCGCACCTGCCGCCCGGCGCCTACGGCGAGGAATGGCAGGTCCATGGCGGCGGCTTTTATCATATCCAGAAATATCTGGTGGCGCCCGCCCAGATGCCGGAGCACCTGACCTGGTTCAAATACGAAAGCTATTTTACCTGGATTTCCGGCTTCCTGATGCTGTGTATCGTCTATTATGGTGGCGCCGACCTCTTTCTCATCGATCGCCATGTGCTCGATATCAGCCCACTCGTCGCGATCCTGATCTCGCTGGCGTCGCTCGCCTTCGGCTGGATCGTCTACGACCTGCTCTGCAAATCGCCACTCGGGAAGAATACCTGGGGATTGATGGCGGTGCTCTATGTCGTGCTGGTCGTCATGGCGTGGGGCTATACGCAGCTTTTCACCGGCCGCGCCGCCTTCCTTCATCTCGGCGCCTTTACCGCGACGATCATGTCGGCCAACGTCTTCATGATCATCATCCCGAACCAGAAGATCGTCGTCGCCGATCTCATCGCCGGGCGGACGCCCGATCCCAAATACGGACAGATCGCCAAGCAGCGTTCGCTGCACAACAACTACCTGACCCTGCCGGTCATCTTCTTCATGCTGTCGAACCACTATCCGCTGGCCTTCGGAACGCAATTCAACTGGGTGATCGCGGCCTTGGTGTTCCTGATGGGCGTCACCATCCGCCATTGGTTCAACACCACGCATGCCAGGAAGGGCCGGCCGACCTGGACTTGGATCGTCACCGTCATCCTTTTCATCCTGATCATGTGGCTTTCCACAGTGCCGAAACTGCTGACCGGCAAAACGGATGCGGCAGCCGTAGCACCGGCCTTCCAGCAATTCGCCGGTGATCCGCATTTCCCCGCCGTCAAGCAGCTGGTTTCGACGCGCTGCTCGATGTGCCACGCGGCCGAGCCCGTCTATGAGGGCATCGTCCGGCCGCCAAAGGGTGTGGTGCTCGAAAACGACGCAGAAATCGCCGCCCATGCCCGCGAAATCTATATACAGGCGGGCCGCAGCCATGCCATGCCGCCCGGCAACATCACCGACGTCACGCCGGACGAACGCAAGCTGCTCGTCGCCTGGTTCGAGAGCGCAGTCGAAGGCAAGAAACAATGACGACGACACTCCTGCGCGGCCGCCTGCTTTCCTTCCATCGTGCGCCGCTAAGCCTCGCCGACAGCCAAAGCTATCGCTACGAGGAGGACGGCGGCCTGCTGATCGAAGACGGGCTGATCGCTGCGGTCGGCTCCTATGCCGACGTCAAGGCAAAAGCAGCCGAGGGCACGGCCGAGATCGACCACCGCCCGCATCTGATCCTGCCCGGCTTCATCGACATGCACCTGCATTTTCCACAGATGCAGGTGATCGCCTCATATGCCGCCAACCTGCTCGAATGGTTGAACACCTATACCTTCCCTGAGGAATGCCGCTTCGTCGAAAGCGCGCATGCTGAAAGGATCGCCACGCATTTCTACGACGAGCTGATCCGCCATGGCACGACGACGGCGGTCGCCTATTGCTCCGTGCACAAGACCTCGGCCGACGCCTTCTTCGCCGAGGCGATGAAGCGCAATATGCGCATGGTCGGCGGCAAGGTGATGATGGACCGCAATGCCCCCCAGGGCCTGCTTGATACGCCCGAGATGGGCTATGACGAGACCCGCCAGGTAATATCGGACTGGCACGGCAAGGGCCGCAACCACGTCGCCATCACCCCGCGCTTCGCCATCACCTCGACGCCGGCGCAGATGGAAGCGACCTCAGCCCTTGCCCGCGAATTTCCCGACCTGCACATCCAGACGCATCTTTCGGAGAACCACGACGAGATCAAATTCACCTGCGAACTCTATCCCGATGCGATCGACTATACCGACATCTACGCCCATTACGGGCTGCTCGGGCCGAAAAGCCTCTTCGGCCATGCCATTCACCTGTCCGAGCGCGAAGCCGATGTCATGAGCGAAGCGGGGGCCGTTGCCGTCCACTGCCCGACCTCGAACCTCTTCCTAGGCTCCGGCCTGTTTCCCCTCAAGGCGCTTGTCCGGCGGGAAAAGCCGGTCCGCATCGGCGTCGCGACCGATATCGGCGGCGGCTCCAGCTATTCGATGCTGAAGACGATGGACGAGGCCTACAAGATCCAGCAACTGCTCGGCGAACGGCTGAACCCGCTCGAAAGTTACTACCTGATGACCCGCGGCAATGCCGAAGCCCTGTCCCTAACCGACAGGATCGGCACGCTGGAACCCGGCACCGAAGCCGATCTCGTCGTGCTCGATGCGGCGGCAACACCGGCGATGGCGCTGAAGTTGGAGGTGGTAAAGACACTGCCCGAGGAACTCTTCCTGCTGCAGACGATGGGCGACGACCGGGCGATTGCCGAGACCTATGTTGCAGGTGTCGCCTTGAAGGCGGCGCTTCGCTGACACGCCCATTGCCCCGTGCGAAGCTGCCTCACCCGCCCATTTCCCGCAATACTGCTGCGAAACCATGTTACCACCGACAGCTGGAATCAGATTGAAGGTTCAATTCATGGCCACTCCGCTCACCATCGCCGACCTGAAGAAACTCGCACGGCGCCGTGTGCCGAAGATGTTTTTCGACTACGCGGATTCGGGCGCCTGGACGGAATCCACATATCAGGCGAATGAGAGCGACTTCAGCCAGATCAAGCTGCGCCAGCGGGTGATGGTCGACATGACCGACCGCACGCTGGAAACGACGATGATCGGCCAGAAAGTGTCGATGCCGGTGGCACTCGCCCCAACCGGCCTGACCGGCATGCAGCATGCCAATGGTGAGATGCTGGCGGCGCGCGCGGCGGAAGAATTCGGCGTTCCCTTCACGCTCTCGACGATGAGCATCTGCTCGATCGAGGACGTTGCGTCGGTGACGACGCGCCCCTTCTGGTTCCAGCTCTATGTGATGAGGGACAAGGATTTCGTCCTCGACCTCATCAACCGCGCCAAGGCCGCCAAATGCTCGGCGCTGGTGCTGACGGCGGATCTGCAGATCCTCGGCCAGCGCCACAAGGACCTGCGCAACGGCCTGTCGGCGCCGCCGAGATTCACCCCGAAGCACATCTGGCAGCTGGCGACCCGGCCCTTCTGGTGCCTGGATATGCTGCAGACCAGGCGCCGCACCTTCGGCAACATCATTGGCCATGCGAAAAATGTCTCCAACATCACCTCGCTGGCCGCATGGACGCACGAGCAGTTCGACCCCCGGCTCTCCTGGGCCGATGTCGCCTGGATCAAGGAGCAATGGGGCGGCCCGCTGATCATCAAGGGCGTGCTCGATCCGGAGGATGCGAAGGCCGCCGCCGACACCGGCGCCGATGCGATCGTCGTTTCCAACCACGGCGGCCGCCAGCTTGACGGCGCCCCCTCCTCGATCAGCATGCTGCCGAGGATCGTCGATGCCGTCGGCGACCGCATCGAGATCCATCTCGACGGCGGCATCCGCTCCGGCCAGGACGTGCTGAAGGCGGTGGCACTCGGCGCCAAGGGCACCTATATCGGCCGCCCCTTCCTTTACGGCCTCGGCGCCATGGGCAAGGAAGGCGTGACGCTGGCGCTCGGCATCATCCGCAAGGAGATGGACCTCACCATGGCGCTCTGCGGCCGGCGCGATATCAACGATGTGAATTCGTCGATTATATCGGGGCGGCAGTGACCTGCTTGAGAAGCCAGCTTAGAAGACACGAATCCCGGAATTGCCGTCGCGATTGCTGAGTCATTAAGTACAAGACCTGCCAGACACGTGCCGGAGAGCGTTTGCATCAATCGCCTGCGGTCGTATTCAGCAGAGCGGCTGCCCATCGGTTGCATCGAGCAGAAGGATCGCGAAAATCGCGAGACAGATGGCGAGCGCAAAACGCTGCTGCCAGACGATGCGAAGCGATCCGGCAATCCGCCTCTCGAGGCCAGGCGGTGTCCTGTCAAGCGTGCGAAGCTGCATGCGGGACAACAGGTCGTCGACGGCTGCAAGACCGGCCGTCTCGGTGTCGTAGGTCGACGCGAGGCGAAACAACAGCGCATCGAAAAGGAGATGGATCGCCAGCGCAAGAACAATGACGCAGAAAACGAGCATCAAGAGCCAGCCAAGCGGTGGAGCGAAGCCTCGATATTCCGCGGTGATCGGGCCGACAATCAGTGGCAACAGCGCTGTCAGCCCGCAGAAGATTGAATTGCGGCCGAGATTTCGCGCAGCCGCCGAGGCTGTGGCATTCCATTGCGTCATTGTAAGCCCTCCGCCACGGAATGGAGACTTTCCACGGGCAGATAAACACGCCACCCCGCCCGTTCGATCAGCCGCAGCGCTTCAGCTGGATTTTCACACCGTCGGCTGATGAGCAGCCAGCGCACGATGACGCCGGCGCTCCGCTGGAAACCTAACGCACAGCAGACGAGGACCGGTCCCCGCTGGCGCGCAACCTCGATAAGGTTCGCCGCAGCTCGGGTCTGGATCTTGTCGAGGCCGGTCAGATCAAGGGTTGGAAAGCTGGACCAGCCCGCCAGCGTCCCTTTCGGCCGCTGAAGTTCGCCGGTGATGTCGATCACCGTGGCAAAACGGTTGGCCTCGTGGCAACGCGGAAAACGACCAAGATGGACACCATCAGCGATCGCCACGGATGCCGGCATTCTGCGGGTCCAGAGCCAAACGTTGATGACAGCGCCGAGCCGGTAGGGCGCCAGTAGCCAGCGGCTGGCAAGCGTGGCCCGGCCATCGACGCGTTTCTGGAATATCTGCGGGCCGGCGCCGAAATATCCGACTGCGACGATCGCCAGCGCAACAGCCGGCCAGAGCAACAGAAGCGCTGCGGCCGATAGAGGAGTGCAGAGCGCTCCAAGGCCGAGAAATGCGACGGCACCGCACAGATAATAGATGCCGAGACGGCGCGACCTTGGGTCGCCGCTCATCGCAAAGTTCGCGAGAGGCGAACCGGCATCGCGCGGGAAAAGCCAGGCGGCAAACAAACCGAGCAGCATGCCGGTCGGTATGTCCATGATCTGATGCTGCCACGTGGTCAGCACGGAGGCTCCAATCAGGAAGCACCAGAAGTGCCAGATAAGCCGTGCCTTCCGTGGCAGCCGGCCGCGCAGATGATCCCAGATCACCATCAGGAGCGCGATATGCAGCGACGGCGCCTGGTTGAACGGCTTATCGAAGCCACCGAGGACGGCGAACATGAAACCAGGCAGGCCGCTCGTTGCCGGCCGCACGAAGATCGCTTCGAGCGGAAACACGACGAAGCAGGCGACGGCAACTATCTGGATCGTCAGATAACGTCTCGCGAGCATATCCACATCGCGCGGCGTCGTGTTGATGAACAGGCAGAGCGCATAGAACAGATTGATCGACCAATATGGAATGATGGTCCATCCGAGGAACGGAATGGCGCTTTCCCATGCGAAGGCGACGTTTGGCACATGAGCGCGTTGCGATGCCAGCCAATTGGCGCCGCCATAGCTCAGATAGAAGAACGGCGCCAGGAAGACGAGCCAGAGCGCCGCCCGCTTCGGGACCGGTGCTGCCCGGGAAAAAGTAGAACGTGCCTTGTCCACGGTTTGCCCTCAGACTCTCTCGGCCAGCGAGACGGTGAAAATGCCCCACTGATCGATGCGCTGTTCGATCTTGCGGAAACCGGCTGCGGCGACCAGCTGGTCCATTTCCTCTTGCGTCCGCCGCCGCATCACCCACGCCTCGCCGCCGCGGTGGGAGGTCAATGCGCGGGCGATCATCTCCAGTTGTGGATGCCATGGCTGGTTGGTGTAGACAAGCAGACCACCGGGCCGCATCGCCCGGGCGATCCCGTTGAGCGATGCGGCGATCATCGCATTGTCGGAAAACAGCTCGTAAAGGCCGGAGACGATCGCGAGATCCGGGGCCGGCGTGATTGCAGCCAGCCCCTCGCCGTCAAAGGCATCCTGCTGGCGGAAGCTCACGAAATCACTCAGTCCCCGCGCGGCAATGCTGTTGCGGCCGGCATCGACGTTGATGGAGGAATAGTCCTGCAACCGCGCACTATCGGGACGCACGGCAGCCGTCTCGATCGCATCAAGGACATAACGGCCGTGCCCGGCCGCGATGTCGAGCATATGGGTGCTGCGGCCGGCTGCTTTCAGGCGCTGCAGCGCGCGGTCGATCAGGTCCTGCAAGTGCAGTTTGCGCTGCCTGATGCCGCGCCAGCCGATCGCCTCGAGGAACACCTTGTCGATCAAACGCCCGCCGGGACCGAGCCCGCGCGGCATATTCTCGTAGACGTAATCGAGCGTCGAGCCGGAATCAAAACCGGTCTTGACCCCCGTCTTTATGCCTTCGGACACCAGGGCGCCAGTCTTGATGTTGAGGCGGCTGAGCGCCCAGTAGATGCCGCGTGGGGATGTGGCGTCCAACGGGCTCGCGAGCCGGTCGGCCTCGTCCCTTGTATAGCCCTGGATATGGGCGCTGCGAAGGTCGGCAGGCGCCCGGGGCTCGGCAAAACGCGCGCCGATAAAACGGCGAACCTCGGCCAGGGCAATCGCGCGGTCCTTTTCGCCAAGCGTGTCATGGTAGAAGCCGGCAAGCACATGCCGTTCCTTGATACGGCTGCCGAGGTTTTCGTAAAACCGGTGCTGCGGGGCGTGTCGCACCACCCAGTCGCTGCCGGAGATCAGCAGTTGGGTCGGGACGGTGATGGCGCGGGCGTCACCGACGACGCGGGCGGCCGCCTCATAGAGCTGCAACAGGATGTTGGAGGCAATTGGCCGGGTGATCAATGGGTCGGATTCGTACGAGGCGATGCGCTCGGGGTCATGCGTCAGGAACCTCGCCTTGACATAGGAATTGACGAAGAATGTCCCCTTAAGCTTTTCCCAGAGCGCAATGCCTTCTTTGGCAAAAGGCACGTAGAGCTTGACGCTGAAGGCCGGCGAGGCAAGCACGAGCGCACGGATCGGTGGCGCATAGTCGTGCACCCAGGTGGTAGCGAGAACCGCGCCGACGCTCTGCGCAATGACGGCGATGTCTTCGACGGCAGTGCCGCTTGTCCCGCTGACATGGCGGACGAAGCAATCGAGATCATGCGCCGAGGCAGCAAAGGATGGCGAATAGCCGCGCTCTCCCGGTGAACGCCCGTGGCCGCGTGCGTCCCAGGCGTAGAAGGAAAAATCATCGAGGCCGAGCTCGGTGGCGAGATGGGCGACACGGCCGCTATGCTCGTGGCCGCGATGGAGAAGAATGATTACGCCCTTCGGTGCAGCCCCCGTCGCAGGCCACACCCGATAAAAAAGCCGTATGCCATCATGCGATGCGAATTCGGATTCATGCATTGGTCTGGCCGTCGAGGACGGTTGCCCGCTATCGGCAGTTTGCAGCACGGTCTTCTCCAATTCTGATTGGTGGGTGGATTGCAACCACTGGCGGGAACAGTGATTTGTCTTCATTGCAAAAGTCTAGTCGCAAATGTAAGCCCTTTGCGAGAACCGATATGAAGTGTGGCCTTCCTCAAAAATACAACGATCTGCACCGCCAAAGCCGGGATAGACCTTTCCGATGCCACGAAATTCCACTGAGGTAGCATGTCTGTCTATCAATTGAAGTCCCGATTTCAGAATATTCTTCGCCCTCTGGTGCGCTCCCTCGCCGCGCGAGGCGTCACCGCCAATCAGGTGACTTCAGTTGCCGCCGCCGTCTCGGTTGCATTGGGCGTTTTTCTGAGCGTTGTTCCGCTTCCGCATTGGTTCCTGCTGGTGCCCGTATGGTTTCTCCTGCGCATGGGCCTCAACGCCATCGACGGCATGCTCGCGCGCGAACATGGGCAGAAGAGCATTTTAGGCGCGTATCTGAACGAGATCGGTGATGTCGTATCGGATACCGCCTTGTATTTGCCGTTTGCGCTCATCGATCCGAACGGCTTGGTGCCGGCGATGGCCGTCATATTCCTCTCGGCGCTGACGGAATTTACCGGCGTTCTGGGTCAAAGGGTCGGGGCAAGCCGGCGTTACGACGGGCCGCTGGGCAAGAGCGACCGCGCGGTGCTTTTTGGCGCGCTCGGCACCTTTGTCGCGGTTGGTGGTACGTTTGCAGCATGGACTTCGTGGCTTTGGGCGGTGGTGGCTCTACTTCTCATATGGACCATCATCAACCGTATCAACGCCGGTATTCGCGAGGCGCACACGGCCGCCCGATAGGAAGCGGAGCCGATCTGTCGCCTATGCTTCCATCGGCAAATGTGATCCGACAATCGACGCTGCCTCCGTCCTCCTAACGGTATGTTAAGCTTATACCGCTCCCCATGATTAGTGCTCATCTGCCCACTTCAGGCTGCGGGTCCAGTAGCTTCAGAAAGCCGTCGGCGGCTCTCGACCGCGAGCGGCGGCGGGTCCGCTTTGCGCACACGCCTAAGACGGCCCTCGCCGGTTCCATTGGGATGGGAGGCCCGGAACTTGTCAGCCGGGCGGCGGCCGAGTCTTTTCAGGCGGGAATCAGGCCGTGCCGCAGCATGATCTCTGTAAGCCGCGCCGGATCAGGCTCGCCAGGACCGCTCACAGCCTTCGCGATTTCCTCGAAATAGGCGCGGCCAATCGAACCTGGGTTCAACACGATTAGGGCGCGCGGCCTCGCTGTGCAGATTTTCGGCGTGATGGGCGGCGCTCGATGACACGATAGTCGCCTATCGCAGGATGATCGACATCCTGATCGAGCTCGCCGAGGCGGTCAAGCAGATCGAGAAAATCTCTGACATCAGGATCTTCGACACCGGCGGCATGCTGGGCCGCGGGGGCGCGAACGGCGAAAGCGGCATCGGCCTCGGCGAAGGCTTGGCCGGCCAGCTCCGCTCCTATCAGGCAAACAAGCCGATCCTCGACAAATTGCTGAAAGAGGCCGGCTTCGACGGCGACAACGCCATCTCATCCCTCCTTGGAAATCTCGATGGCGCGAAACCGGCAAAGCTGGTTCCGGCTCCGGTAAAGCCGGCAATACCGGCCGCGCCTCCGGTAGCGCCGGCAGCGGCCGCAGCCCCGGCAAAGACGATCGCCCCTGCGGCGCCGAAGAAGGAATGATCGCGTGCAGGCGGGTCTGGGCTATCTCACCCAACCCGCCGCCAGCGCGCTCTCCCAGTCGCCACGGCCCCTTTCGGCGGCCAGTGCCGACATCGCCATATGGTCGTAGGCGACATTCCTGAACTGCCACGTCCATCCCGCCGCCGTCTTTTCCAGAATGGCATAGCCGGCCAGCGGATGGCCGGCTTCGATCTTGTGGTAATAGGGCCGGTCGTCGTCATAGGCGGGGCAGCCGACGCTGCCGGGATTAACGATCAGGCGCCCGTCGGAGAGACGGACGGCGCGGGGAAGGTGGCTGTGGCCGCAGAGGATCAGCGGCAGGTCTATGCCCTCGGCCAGCGCCTCGATCGCTTCGATCGGCTTCAGGAAGACGACGCCATCCGCCGAGACCGATTCCAGCCAATAGAGATTATCGTCCTTCGGCGTCGCATGGCAGAGATACACCTCGCCGCGATAGACGGTGTTGAACGGCAGGCTGCGAATCCAGTCGAGATGGGACGACGTCAATTGCCGATGGGCTGAAGCATCCGAGGCATGCATGGAGGCCGGATCCTGCTCGATCAGATAGCGATCGTGATTGCCGCGAACCGAGGTCAGGCCAAGCGGCATCAGCAAATCAGCGGTCCGACCGGCTTCCAGCGGCCCGCTGAAGAAATCGCCGAGATTGACGATGTCCTCGATGCCCTCAGCGCGAATATCCGTAAGCACGGCTTCAAGCGCCAGATGGTTGCCGTGAATGTCGGCGATCGCGGCAAAACGCATTTCTAACTCCCTCGATAGGTGGAATAGCCGTAGGGCGAAATCAGCAGCGGCACATGATAATGCGCCGTGACATCGGCAATGCCGAAGCGGATTGGCACCAGATCGAGAAAGGCCGGATGCGGCAGCGGCGTGCCGCTGGCCCTCAGATAATCGCCGGCGTGGAAGACCAGTTCATAGGTGCCGGCCCGGAAATGTTCGCCAGCGAGGATGGGACCGCCGTCGACTCGGCCGTCGGCATTGGTCTCGACCGTCTTCAGATGCCTGCGGATCTCGCCGTCGAGCTGGAAAAGATCGATCCTGAGGCGTTCGGCCGGCTTGCCGAGGGCGGTGTCGAGAACATGGGTGGTCAGTCCGGTCATGGGGCTGGCTCTTTGATGATGTAGGGCGTTTCGAAGAAGAACTCTTCCAGATTGTTGCCCGGCCCGTCGCGGTCGACGACCAGGAAATCGGAGACTTGGCCAAGCGCCATCAGCGGATGATGCCAGACATTTTGGCGGTAGTTCACTCCCTGGTCCCCGCGCGCGCAAAACACTTGCGGTCTGCCCGGACGTCCGCCCTCGTCCTCGGAGACGACGACGAGGAAGGGACGGCCGGAGACTGGCGAGAAGCTCTGGCTGCCGAAGGGATGACGCTCCATCATGTCGATGTCATAGGGAAAGCTGCGCGGCTGGCCGCGAAAGAGGTTGATGATGACGCGGGCGCCCTCGCCCGTCGCTTGCGCCGCGGCCAGCGCATGGAAACGCTCCGTCGTGCCGCCATTGATGAGCCGCTTCGCGGCCGGATCGGCTTCGATCACCTCACCGAAGAGAGCGAAGGCGGAGCTGGTGAGAGGACGAATGTCGAGAAACCGAGACATCGCGTCACTCGCCTTGGGCATGCCAGTATCGGACGGCATCGATCTCGCGAAGAAGCTCCGGCAGCGTCCGATACGTCGCCTCCCAGATTTCGGAGGGATCGAGATCGAAGACGTCGTCGAGGATGCGATTACCGGTGCCGCAGATCCTGGTCCACGGCAGATTGGGATGCTCGGTGGCAAATTCCGGATGGGTCACCAGCAGACGGGATGCCGCAGCACCGATGGTGAAGTGGCAGAAGGCAACGGCCTTGAAGGTAAGCTGGTCCTCGGCGAAAGCCGCCTCATCCATTCCGCCGATGAAGGACAACGCTTGGGATGCCGCCTTTTGCATGTCATTGAGATAGTCGATAGCGCGCCTCTCCTTCATTCAGCCTCCGGCAACATCGATGTCAGACGCAGCAGCGCGATCTTTTCGACCTGTGCCGTCGCGGTCGAAAACTCCTCGTCCCGGCCGTTGCCGATCCGTGTTTCGAAAGCTTCCAGGATATCCTCCTTGCCGAGCCCCTTGACGGCGATGATGAAGGGAAAGCCATATTTTTCGACATAGGCCGAATTGAGTTCCGTGAAGCGGGCGTGCTCGGCAGGGCTCAGGCGGTCGAGACCGGCGCCGGACTGCTCCTTGCGGCTGTCTTCGGTAAGTTCACCCGATATGGCGAGGCGCCCGGCAAGGTCGGGGTGGGCGCTGAGCACCCCGAGACGCTCCTGTCGGCTTGCCGCGCGGAAGACGGCGGCAAGCGCCGCATGTACGCCGGCCGCCGTCAGAGGCTCGTTCACGCTGCCGGCGTCATAGGCGCGCTCGGCGATGAAAGGCGAATGTTCGAAGACGCCGCCGAAGCGGGAAACGAAATCCTCGCGCGACAGCATCAGATCGCGTCCGGCTGATGGTGCTTGTGCCAGTGCTCGGCAATCTCGATGCGGCGCGGAATCCAGACCTTGTCATGCTTCAGCACATATTCGATGAAGCGCTTCAGCGCCGCCGCCCGGCCCGGGCGCCCGACGAGGCGGCAATGCAGGCCGACCGACATCATCTTCGGGCTGCCCGCCTTGCCTTCCTCATAGAGCGTATCGAAGGCATCCTTCAGATAGGTGAAGAACTGATCGCCGGTATTGAAGCCCTGCGGTGTGGCAAAGCGCATGTCGTTGGTTTCGAGCGTATAGGGGATGATCAGGAAGGGTTTCCCATCGACGCCCTTCACCCAGTAAGGCAGATCGTCGGCATAGGAATCGGAGGAATAGAGGAAGCCGCCCTCCTCCTGCACCAGCCGAAGCGTCTTGTCGGAAGGCTTGCCCTGATACATGCCGTATGGCCGCTCGCCGGTAAGCTCGGCGTGCAGGCGCACCGCTTCGAGGATGTGCTTGCGCTCCAGATCTTCCGGAAAATCCTTGTATTCCAGCCAGCGGTAACCGTGGCTGGCGATCTCCCAGCCGGCATCCTTCATCGCAGCGACCGCTTCAGGATTGCGCGCCATCGCTAGCGTTACGCCGTAGACGGTCGCCTGCACCTTGAGATCGGTGAACATCCGCCAGAGCCGCCAGAAGCCCGCGCGCGAACCGTATTCGTAGATCGATTCCATGTTGAGATTGCGCTGTCCGGGCCAGGCGGCCGCGCCAACGATCTCCGACAGCAGATTTTCAGAAGCCGGATCGCCGTCGAGGATCGAGCTTTCGCCGCCCTCCTCATAATTGATGACGAACTGCACGGCGACGCGCGCCTCGCCCGGCCACTTCGGATCGGGCGTCTGTCGCCCGTAGCCGACGAGATTGCGCGGATAAGTCTCGGATACCATCAAATCACCTTCTGAAAAGACGGCGAACGGTAGCATCCGCAGCCGGAATGTCGAGAAGGAAACTGCTCAATCCGATTTTGCCTTTGCAGTACAATGGCTTAGCCCATCGGCACGCTCAGGCGATCTTGCGCGCGCTGACCTTGCCCATCGGGTGCAGCGAATGAACGCGGAAGGGACCGCCCGTGCCCTCCTCGATCATGAGCGCCACGTTTGAAACCGTCACCGGGTCACTGAGGGCAGGCGCGAAAATCGTCCGCAGGGCCGGCTCGATGCGCGCCATGTCGATCGCGTTGACGGGTCCTGTCACCGGCATATGAAAGCGGAACTCTTCCATCACATAAGGATTGCCCCAGCGATGCAGGTTTGAAAACTGCGCTGCCGACAGCCCGTCCGGATCGCTGCGCTCGATCTCGGCTTCGCTGAGCGGCGCGCGGAAACGATCGAATTCCTGGACGATCGCCGAAGCGAGATACTGGATCCGCTCGCAGGGGGCGCTCGGCAGCAAGCTGTAGAAATTGCCGAGCCGTGCGACTTCGATGCGCGGAATCTGGAAGGGGACGAAGGTCCCGGAAAAACGCATCAGATCGCGCAGGAGTTGCGCTTCGGACATATTGTGACCCAGGTGAAACGGCGCCTTCAGAACGCCGTGAAAACCATAGCGCCGCGGCACGGCGGTATGGAAGGCGATCTCGTGAATGCCAAGGCCACGAACTGCCGGCGGCTCCACCATATCGCCCGAAAACACGTTTCGGCCAAGCCAACTGGCAGCCACAAGCGACAGCGGGTCGCTCGCCGGAGGCGTGAAGCAAATGGCATAGCGCATGCAATTTCCTCCATCAAGGAACTGAGCGCCGATCAAATCCGGCGCTGTCGATGCGCAAGCAGATAGGTGATTTGCATGACAGAATAACGAAACGAAGCGGCGTCGAATTCACGTTTAACGTGAAGCTGCCGCGATATGGCTTGAAATTGCGAAGCTTTCCGGCAGCAAAAATCCGCAATCCGTATCGCCTGCGATACATATCGCCGCTTCCGCCAACCGGTGGGCCAGGCCGAAGCTGACCTTGAAGCCGCCGGTCAGCGCGATCAGGCGCGGGTGATCGGGGTGGCGGCCGATCATCGGGTCACGGTCGATCGCCTTCGGGCGGAGCCCTGCCCAGCGCTCGATGACAGGGGCGTCGCGCAGCGCCGGCACGATCTCCCGCGCCGCGGCGATCAGCGTGTCGAGCTGAGCATCGGTCGATGTGGGATCGTCGAAGCGGTTTTCGCTGGTGCTGCCGATCGCCACATAGCCGCCCTCGTGCGCGACGACATAGAGCCCGTCGAGGAAGATCGTCGGCAGCGCCGGGTCGAGATCGGCTTTCAACAGCGCCGCCTGCCCCTTGACCGGTTGACCGAGCGGTCGCTTCAGCCCGGCGGTCAGCACCTGCAGCAACGGAAAAGACTGGTGACCGGCGGCCAGGACGCAGTCGCTGAAAGTGATGGTTTCGCCCCCTATGTCGGCCGTGCCGCAGTCGGGATCGACACCCGTCACCGCCGCGTGTTCCATGATCCGCACATGTTTTGCCTGTCGCAAGAAGGCAATGAGCCCCGCAGTCAGTGAGCGGGGCGCAACGCGGGCGGCGAGCGTATCATGCACGAAACCGCTCTCGCCGGCGGATGCCTCGATCCAGCCGTCGACCGGCGGACTGTCGAGCACGTGCCAATGGAAGCGGCGCTCGCCTGCGCACCAGTGGCGCTCGGCATCTTCGGAGTGAGCGCGCGCTATCTTGTTGAGATGCGGCTTCGGCAGCGGGATCAGCCGCCCGGAACGGCGGTAACCGGCCGAAAGCCCGGTTTCGGCTTCCAGCATGGCGATCTCGGCTTCGAGCGAGACCAGCGCATCGAACTGGAACTGCTTTTTCTCAGACCACCGATCCGGCATATGCGGCATCAGCGCGCCGAGCAGGCCGCCGCTCGCACCTCCACCCAATTTGCCGGCGTCGACGATAAGGGTAGCGATGCCACGGCGCTCGGCATGGACGGCCGCCCAGAGACCCATGATGCCGCCGCCGACGATCAGCAATTCGCAGGACGATTGACCTGAGACCGGCTGAGGATTATCGGCTTTTTCCATGACAGACGTGAACCCCGATCAGATTGGCGCGGGCGCGCCGCAGCCGCTCGAATGGCGCGACGGCGATATGCCCTATTCCCTCGCCTTTGGCGACCATTTTTATTGCCAGACCGATGGGCGGCTGGAATGCGGCCACGTCTTTCTCGCCGGCAACGGCCTGCCGGAGCGTTGGAACGGGCGGCAGGAATTCGTGATCGGCGAACTCGGCTTCGGCACCGGCCTGAACTTCGCCGAGACCTGGCGGCGATGGAAGCTGTACAGCGTGCCCGGCCAGCAGCTGCATTTCATCTCCTTCGAGCTCCACCCGATGCGCGGCGAAGAAATCGGCCGTGCGCTCTCCCACTGGCCGGAGATCGATGCCGAACGCGAGGCGCTGACGGCGGCCTGGCCGC
This sequence comes from Rhizobium sp. NZLR10, assembly GCF_019685125.1. Lineage (NCBI taxonomy): Bacteria > Pseudomonadati > Pseudomonadota > Alphaproteobacteria > Hyphomicrobiales > Rhizobiaceae > Rhizobium > Rhizobium sp. NZLR10. Next base: position 32,684 of record NZ_JABDWE010000017.1, read on the forward strand.
CAACGCCTGCCGATACCGTCTCGCTCGACCTCGACGACCAGATGAGGCTCAGCGTCGTCTGCGGCGCAGCACTCGACGGCGTCGCAGCCGCAAAGCGCGGCTTCGACGCCTGGTATCTCGACGGCTTCGCGCCCTCGCGCAACGGCGACATGTGGTCGGAAGAACTGATGCGACGTGTCCACGAAAAGACCGCGCCCGGCGGCACTTTCGCCACCTATGCCGCGGCCGGTTTCGTACGCCGCAACCTCATCGCCGCAGGCTTTACCGTCGAGCGCCGCCAGGGCTTCGCCGGCAAACGCGAAATGCTCTGCGGCATCAAGGCGCCCGACAGGTAACGTTTGCTGCTTCCAGTCCACTGTTGCTAACGATTATATGGCAAGGACAATCCGTAGCGGGCGGTAAGCTTTATTCATGACCTGATGGAACGAAGCGAACGTCTGGCGGAAACGCCGAACGGTTTTTCACTGGTCCCGCGCTATGAACACGGCGTCCGCCGCCCTTACGGGAATTATCTGATCTTTGATCGGGCGGCAAGGATCGCATCGAGGTCCTGCATATCTTGAACGGAGTTCAGGATTTCGAGAGCATCCTGTTTTCCGACTGAGATCAGTAGCTGGTGCGCCCCGGCTGCTGCTCGTCCTTGAGGAGCCATTGCCGAATCTTCTCTTCCAACAATTCGGGGCTGATCGGTTTCGACATATAGTCGTCCATGCCGGCGTCGAGACAGAGGTCGCGGTCGCTTTCGAGCGCATGGGCGGTGACACCGATGATCGGCACGCGATGCCCCTGCCCTTTTTCGCGCGCGCGGATCGTCCGGGTCGCCTCATGGCCGTTCATGACGGGCATCGAGACGTCCATCATAATGATCCGCGGCGTGTGTCGCTCCCAGGCGGCAACCGCCTGCTCGCCATTGTCGACGACGAGGAAGGAGAGGCCCGTTCCTTGCAGGATCTGGGTGAAGACGATCTGGTTCACCTCGTTGTCCTCGGCGACGAGCACATCGACGAATTCAGGCGCCCGCTGCTGCGGCATCGGCTCAGGCGGCGGTGCCGGCACCACCGCCTGCGCCTGCAGCCGGGCGATCTCGCCTTCTGAAACCTGCTTCACGCGGCCGGCGCGGACGACCTCGACGACGGTATTGCGCAGCACGTTGGCGCGCGCCGGCTTCATCAGATGCGCATGACCGTTCAGTGCCGCGAATTCCTTTTCTGTGCCTGAAATATCCATCGACGTCAGAAAGATGATCGGAAGCTCGACGAAGCGGGGATCGGCGCGCAGCCGGCGCGCGACATCGGCGCCGTTCATATCGGGCATGTGATAATCAAGCACGACGGCATCGACGGTAATGCCGAGATCCGCCGCCGCCTCCAGGATCGCAAGACCGGTGCCCCCGCCCTCGGCGGCCACGCCGTCAAAGCCCCAGAGCGAAAGCTGCTCGGTGAGGATGCGCCGGTTCACATCATTGTCGTCGACCACGAGGACGCGCGCGCCCTGCACATTGATTGGCAGCGGTTTCGGCTCGAGGCGGGCTGCAGCCACCGCAAAGGGGAGATTGACGGTGAAGACCGAGCCCCTGCCCCATTCGCTCTCGACATTGAGATACCCGCCGAAGAGATCGACAAGGCCGGCGGTGATCGCAAGCCCGAGACCCGTTCCCTCATGCCGGCGGGTCGAGGAGGCGTCGACCTGCGAGAACTTATCGAAGACCGATTCGAGCTTTTCGCGCGGGATGCCGATACCGGTATCCTCGATGCGGATTCTCGCCAGGATCTCGCCGCCGGCAACCGTCTGGAAGCCGACATCGACGAAGACGTGGCCGCGCTCGGTGAATTTGACGGCATTGCCGACGAGATTGGTGACGATCTGGCGAAAACGCCCGGCATCGCCGATCACCGCGGCGGGCAGATCCGGTGCGGCCCGCACCAGGAGCTCGATGTTCTTCTCGGCAGCATGCGAGGATAGGAGCGTCGCCACGTCCTCCACCGCTTCGGTGATGTCGAAGGCGGCTTTGCGCAGTTTCATCTGCCCCGCATCGATCTTCGAGAAGTCGAGGATATCGTTGATGATCGTCAACAGCGCATTGCCCGACTTGACGATGATGTCGATGAAGGTTTTCTGGCGCGTGTCGAGATTGGTCTTGGCAAGCAGTTCCGCCATGCCGAGCACACCGTTCATCGGCGTGCGGATCTCGTGGCTCATATTGGCGAGGAATTCGGATTTGGCCCGGTCGGCGGCTTCGGCGCGCGACAAGAGCTGGCGCAAGTCCTCCTCGCGGCTCTTGAGCTCGGTGACGTCGGTGAAAAGCGCCACCCAATGCTGCCCCTCGCTGACCGTCGCCTCCATGTTCACCCAGCGTTCGCCTGCTACATGGAAGACCGTGGAGATCGGTTGCTTCGATGCGATGTTGGCGCGCCAACCCTGCAGGATCTCGGCGGCTGCATCATGGAAATCGCCGCGCGCCGCGCAGAAATCGAAGAGCCCGATCCAGCCCTCGCCTGGCTCGATATGGGAAGCTGGTATGCGCAGTATCTCTGAAAGCGACTCGTTGGACAGCTTGATGATGCCATCCTGGACGATGGCGAGCCCTTGCGACATGGCATGCGTCGCATCGCGCATCATCTCGCCGAGCCGCTCCAGCGCGGCGCGGGCCTCGTGGATTTCCTTCTCCCGCTCGCGAACAGCCGTGATGTCGGCATAGGAGAGCAAGATACGGTCGTTGGAAATACGGCGACTGTCGAAGATGACGGATTTACCGCCTGCCCAATCGAGCTCGATCGGCTCGGGCGCATCGGTCTCGAACAGGTGCTTGCGGAAAGCGTAGATCTCATCCGGCGTCTGCGTGCCGTCGTAGCGGCCGAGCTCGGAATTGCGGCGGATGACGTCGATGAAGGGGCGGCCGTCGAAGGGATCGTCGGGTGGCAGATCCCAAATGCTGTAGAATTCGTCGTTGACGTAGAGAATCCGATGGTCGTTGTCGAGGATCAGCACGCCGACCGGCAGCGAGCGAAGGATGCTTTCGATATCCCCATGCAGCACCTCTTCCTGCTTCTTCGCCTCGATCAGTGCCGTCTCCCGCTCCTTGAGCGGCGAGATATCGGAAAAGGAGCCGACGACATAGGTGCGCCCATCCGGCGTCACGACGCGGTTGACCCGCGAGATGAGCGGATGAATGCGGCCATCCTTGCTCGGCATCTGGCTTTCGATCTCTTTCGACAGGCCGTCTTCCAACGCCAGGCGGTTTTCCTGGTAGATCGCCTCGCCGTCCTCTGGCCCGAACATTTCGTGCTCGGTCATCCCCAGCACCTGCGAGCGGTCATAGCCACCGAAGGTCTCGTAATACTGATTGGCATAGACGAGGCGGTGCCTATCGTCGCGTACGAAAACCGCGACCGGCAGGTCCTCCATGATGATGCGCAACAGATCGCGTTCGTTGACGCTTTCGTGCCAGCCCGTATCGCTGGGAGCAGCCGGCTTTGCGCTGTTGCGATAGGCGGCGTTGACGATCAGGGGTCGCCCATCCCCGGCAAAGATGCCGATCGGATGGTCGAGCTTTTCCAGCGCCTCGCGCACGCGGGCAAAATCGGCCGAAATCCCAGGATCGCCAGCGATCCTGGGATCGCTAGCAACCCGCCCGCCGTCAACCGCGCGACGCGCCGTCTCGCGCACTTCGAAGATACCGAGCACATAGGCCCGCTCAGGCGACGGTGAGAAGCTTTCGATCTGGATGCGCTCATGGCCGAGACCGGCTGCATCGAAGCAGATGGCGTTTTCCTCGCTACCGAACACCAACGCGCGGCGTTCCCTATCCTCGCGCTCCTCTTCCTCGGGACGGTCGAACAGCTCGCGGCTGCGCCGGCCGATGAAATCGGAAATCTCGCGGCCCAGGAAATCGGCATAGGCCTCGTTGACGGCGACATAGCGCAGCTCGCTGTTCTTGACATAGGCCGGGGTGTCCAGATCAGCGATCCGGCGGCAAGCCAATTCCAATAGATCCCCGGCTGATTTCAAGAAATTGTCGCTCCCGCAATGAATGAAATATCAACTACAAAGACTGTAACACCAAGGCTTTTAACAAGGTTTTAACCATAAATTTTAGCGGGGGAATTTTACGAGCCCGCTCACCAGGCTGAAACTGCCTCACATTGGGAGCCCGGACTTGCACGAGACTGAAAAGCGGCGATATCGGCGGCAATGCCACCCTATGCATCATTCCACCCCCTGCCGGGACCCGTTGGAATCATGACGAAAATTTAATGCGGGAAGCGCTTGCGCGGCCATTTCGCCGCCGCGATCCGGGCGGAGTCTGGACATGGCTTTATCGAAGCCAGTCTAAATCAAGGAAAACAGCATGTCCGTTCTTCATAAGACCATGGCGACGGGCCTGATCGCGCTGACCCTTGTCAGCGCCTCGCTCGCCACCGCCACCACCGCCGATGCCCGTCCACGCGATGCCTTCTGGGGCGGGCTTGCCGCCGGCGTCGTCGGCGGCGCTCTGCTGTCCGAGGCCGCACGCCCGGCCTATCCCGCTTATCCTGCCTACCCCGCCTATCCCGCTTATCGCCCCTATCCGGTCTACCGGACCTACTACCGGCCGTCGTATTGCCACCTCGAATGGCGGCGCGACGATTGGGGCGATCCCTACCGCGTCAAAGTCTGCACCGAATAGCTGAAACCGCAACCGGCGCCACTTGACCTCCCGGCGGCGCCGGGCCAACAGCAGCTTCGGCATCAATGCCGATGGCGCAGTGTCCGCAACATCGCTCGATCCGATGAAGCGCTTTGGCTCCACAGTATCGGAGCACCAATTGCGCGCTGCATCCTCGATAAGCGATCTATTCGTCACTCTGTTAAATATCGCAAAAGGCAGCTAGTAATCCCCTCGAAGCGTTCGTGCTTTTCGCTTTCGCTATCGATCGAATTTCGAGCATCAGCCGGATATTTAACATGCGGAGGGCAGAGGCGGAATGGCCTTGAAAATCCCGGCTGCCGGTTGGGCGGCAGACGTAGTCGGCTTCCTATCCCGAAACATCCCGCGCGGCGATGGGGAAGAGGGCTGGAACCATATGTTCCTGACGGCCTATCAGATCGGTTGCGAAGCTCTGGTGGCACTCGGACAGGCCGATGAAACCCGCGGGGGCACAATCCCGCGTAAGAATGCTCAGCTACCTCTCGAACTGCCACGCTGGGACGATCTGTGCGTCTCGGTGCTTCGGCTGGCGGCACAACAGAGGCTGCTATCTTATCGCCTGCCTGATGGCAGCGTGCCTCTATCGACGGGCGGCTTTCTCGTTTACCGGTTAGGCGCACCACCTCCGCCTCCGCCGAATATCGCGGCTGCAAACGGTCTTGGTCCTGCGTTCGCAACATCCGAGGTCTTGCCTGTCATTCGGGCATTGGGGCTGCTTGCCGAAGGCCGTTGGACGGAGATTGCTGAAACCGTGTTCTGGCGGGACTGGCCAGAGGAATGGGAAATGAGTTTCACCTCCGATCCCCGTTTCTCTAACGCATTGGAGCAAGCTCTTGTCAGGATACCGGCTGATATCCGCGCCGAAATGGACAAACTTGTCACCATCACCGATGCGCAGGTGACAGCCGAGATGCAACGAAGTGCGGCAGCTTTAGAGGAGTCACGCGCCAAATATGGGCCGAACGCCAACATGATAAGTTCATCCGACACTCCGGAACGGGCACGAAGTAGCTTGGAGTTTATATCCCGGCACGAGCTTGACTGGCTGTTCTTCCGTCGCTGGCGCCTGACTGACGGGTGGCTCACGCCGAAAGACGCAGGCAAAGCGCTCGAAATCTTTCACGACGATCTCGCTATCGCCATGCGGTGCGCCGTCATTGAACGGCTCTATCCGAACTTGGTGTTTGCGGCCACCAGATAGGTAGGAGGATCAGCATGCCGGAACCGCTCAAGAACCTGCTGCATCAGGCGCTGGTCGGCGACATGGCCGATCGCATCGCCGCCCATGCGCCCGCCTTCGACAAGGGCCGTTTCGTGACGCTGGCGACCGATGGCCTCGGGGAGATGGAGTTGATGGAACGCTCGGCCCTGATCCGCGACGCGCTGTTTGCCACGCTTCCCGATGATTTTCCTGGGGCGGCCGCTATCCTGAAGGCGAGCCTCCCTGCATCAGGCAGGCCCGGTCTATCAGGCTGGATGCTGCTGCCGGTCAACCAGTTCATCGCCACACGCGGCCTTGATCATTTCGAACTCGGTCTCGATCTCCTGAAGGCGCTGACGCCGTATTTCACCGCCGAATTCGGCATCCGCCCGTTCATCCACCGCGACCAGCAGCGTGCGCTTGCCATCATTTCCGGCTGGGTCGACGATCCCGATCGGCATGTGCGCCGGCTGGCGAGCGAGGGAACGCGGCCACGTCTGCCTTGGGCGATGCGCCTGTCGCAGCTCGTGAAGGATCCGGCGCCGATCCTGCCGATCCTGACCGAATTGATCGACGATCCGGAGGATTATGTTCGCCGCTCCGTCGCCAACAGCCTGAACGATATCGCCAAGGATCATCCGGACATGGTCGCCGCCTTCATCGCCGGCCACATCGAAAACGCCACCCGCGAACGCCGTTGGCTGCTGAAGCACGCCTCCCGCACGCTTTTGAAGAAGGGCCATACGCAGGCGCTCGCCAATTTCGGCTTCGGCGCGGCTGCCTCGCTCGCATGCGAATTGCGGCTCGCAAACAGCGAGGTGCTCTTCGGCGAAGGGCTGGATTTCGAAATCCGCGTGACGAATGCCGGCGAGACCCCGCAATCGCTGATGATCGACTACGCCATCCACCACGTGAAGGGTGACGGTTCGCTCTCGCCCAAGGTCTTCAAGTGCAAGACGATCATGCTCGCGCCGGGCCAAAGCCACGCGATCGAGCGCCGCCACGCCATGCGGCCGATTACCACGCGGCGCTATTATCCCGGTAAACATCGCATCGCCATCCTCGTCAACGGCGCGGAGACCGCATCGGAAAGCTTCGTCCTCGTCATGCCTTCTCTTGAGCCTGGCTGAGGCTTTCTTGTGCACTGCACTTGACTTTGTGAGAGAACTAGCCCAAATGCGGCTCAGCTTTCACCCTTCCGGCCGCCGCGTGAGCGTGCCCCTGCTAGAAAATACGGACGCAGGAAGAAGGGACAAAAGCGCATTTCGATAGAGCGCCGCACTCCCATGAGCGGCCAGAAGCGCTGGAAAGCTTTTTCCAACTCACAAGTTCCCACTTCACGCGGGGTTCTTGACGCCAGAATGAAACCGGATCGCATGGTGCGTTCCGGCGATAGTCGTTGTGGCGCCCCGAAAGGTTATGCCTTGACTAATTTTGAATCGCTTGGTGTCTCCAAGCCGATCGTCGCTACTTTGTTCCAGCTCGGCATCGAAACGCCGACGCCGATCCAGGAACATGCCATTCCCCTCCTTCTCGAAGGCCGCGACCTGATCGGTCTTGCCCAGACCGGCACCGGCAAGACGGCCGCTTTCGGCCTGCCGCTCATCGAAAAGCTGCTTGCCGACGAACGTCGCCCCGACAACCGCACGACGCGGACGCTGATCCTGGCGCCGACCCGCGAACTGGTGAACCAGATCGCCGAGAGCCTGAAGAAGTTCATCCGCAAGTCGCATCTGCGCATCAACGTCGTCGTCGGTGGCGTTTCGATCAACAAGCAGCAGCTTCAGCTCGAAAAGGGCACCGATATCCTCGTCGCCACGCCCGGCCGCCTGCTTGACCTCATCAATCGCCGCGCCATCTCGCTGACCACGGTCCGCTATCTCGTGCTTGATGAAGCCGATCAGATGCTCGACCTCGGCTTCGTGCATGATCTGCGCAAGATCGCCAAGATGGTGCCGAAGAAGCGCCAGACCATGCTTTTCTCGGCCACCATGCCAAAGGCGATCGCCGATCTCGCCGGTGACTACCTCGTCGATCCCGTCAAGGTCGAAGTCACACCTCCCGGCAAGGCTGCCGACAAGGTCGAGCAATACGTCCATTTCGTCGGCGGCAAGAACGACAAGACGGAACTGCTCCGCAAGTCGCTGACCGAAAACCCTGACGGCCGCGCCATCGTCTTCCTGCGCACCAAGCACGGTGCGGAGAAGCTGATGAAGCATCTCGAAAACATCGGCTATTCCGTCGCCTCGATCCATGGCAATAAGAGCCAGGGGCAACGTGAGCGAGCGCTGAAGGCCTTCCGCGACGGCAGCATCAAGACACTGATCGCCACCGACGTTGCCGCCCGCGGCATCGACATCCCGGCCGTCAGCCATGTCTACAACTACGACCTGCCCGAAGTGCCCGACGCCTACGTTCACCGCATCGGCCGCACGGCGCGCGCCGGCCGTGACGGCATCGCGATTGCCTTCTGCGCCCCCGACGAAGCCAAGTTGCTGCGTGACATCGAGCGCCTGATGGGCATCGACATCGCAGTCGCAAGCGGCGAGCCGCCGGCAAATATCAGTGGCGGCCCCCGCCGCGCTAACGGCAATGGCAACAACCGCAATCGTGGTGGCGGCCAAGGTCAGGCGCGCGAAGGTCAGGGTCGTGGCGAAGGCCGTGGCGATCAGAACCGTTCGGAGCATCGCGGCAGCCACCAGGAGCGCCGTCCGCGTCCCGAACGCACCGCTCGCAACGAGGATTTCCGCGGCCAGCGCCGCGGCGAAGCCACCCCGAATCTTGGTCCCGACAACGATCTGGCCTCGACCTCCGACTTCCGCCCCTCGGCAAAGCCGCAGCGTCCCGCCCATGGCGGCCATGCCAATGGCGAGCCGAGCGGTCATCATCGCGGCAACGGCCGCCACGCCCACGGCCGCCCGGCTCGCAAGCACGGTGAAGACCGCGGCCCACAGCAGGCCCAGGGCGGGGAACCCCGTCGCGACGGCAACGGCGGCGACCGTCGCGGTGGCTCCGGCTCCCGCAATGGCGGCGGCCAGCGCCGCGAACGCGCCTAAGCATCGATAGACTGAAAAGCAGAAAGGCCGGGATTTCCCGGCCTTTCTGCTATCTACGCTTCCGCAGGCTCGCTGAATGCCCTGCGGTTCGTCAGGTAGACCCCCATCACGACCACCACGGTGCCGACGATCAACGGCAGCGTCAGCGGTTCCCCAAAAGCGATGAAGGCCTCAAGGGCGACGGCCGGCGGCATCAGGTAGATCAGCGAGGCAGCTCGTGAAACCTGGCCGCGGCGGATCAGATGAAGCAGCAACCCGACGCCACCCATCGACAGCCCGAAGACCGACCAGGCGAGCGCGCCATAGGCCTGCGCGGAGCCATCGAAATGCTGTTGCTCGAAAATGAGCGAAAGCGGCAGCGTGAGCATCAGCGCGCCGATATATTGCAGCGTCGCGATGGTCCTGAGGTCGCCCGATTGCAGGTGCTTCTTCTGGTAAAGCGTGCCGTAGGTAACGGACCCCATGGCAATGAGGTTGATCGCCAGCGGCAGAGCGGCATGTGTGAGATCGGCGGTTGCCGGATCGAGGAGCTTCGGCGAAATGGCGATGGCAATGCCGATGAAGCCGAGGCCAAGCCCGAATTTCTGTGCCTGTTGCAGCCGCTCGCCGACCAGGAACGGAGCTGCCATTGCCGTCAAAAGCGGCTGCAGCGCCGCGATGATTCCCGATATGCCGGCCGGCACGCCGTTGGCAATCGCCCACCAGAGGCCGGCGAGATAGAAACCATGCAGGAAGAAACCGGAATAGATGGCGCGTAGCCACGTCGCCCGGCTTGTCGGCCATCGCGCCCGCGCCGCCAGGCAGAGCCCCAGGAAGGCCGCCGCCGACAGCGCGTAGCGGATCGAAAGAAAGGTGAAGGGCTCGGAATGCAGCGAGGCGTATTTCGCCACCACCCAGCCCGTTGACCAGAGCAGGACGAAAACGGCGGGGGCAAGGCGATCGAGGGACATGGGGATGCTCGCGAGAGAAGGGCTGGTCGCGCTGATAGCCGCACCCGGCCGTTCAGTCAAAGTCGAAGCGTTGATACTTATTTGTAATTGCGCTGATGGTTGGGATTGCAGGACGAATCTGCCGGCTTTCCCCACTCTTCTCATCCCAGTGACAGGCACAGGATGAGGAGAGTGGGGTTCTGTCGGCGCCCAACAAACCACGGCGACCGAACGAAAAACGATCAAATGCTCAGATTTTGCGCAAGCCTGCAGATCGATTATCCGGCATGCCGCACCGCACCACTTTAAATGCCCGGATTTTCACCCGTTTCCCGCAGCGCAAAATCTTTTCCTCGAACTGCGCATGGTTCTTGCATTGCCATTTGCGTTGTATTCAAATGAACGAAAAGGGGAGCTGCACTTTTGGCATTTGATGAAATGATTACCGGGGACGAAAATCCTCGCCCGCCTTATGAAAAATACTTCGAGTGGTACAACAGCCAAGACCGGGCGCATCTGATTGCCAAGTCCCGCGATGCGGAAAACATTTTCCGGAAGACCGGCATCACCTTCGCGGTCTATGGCCATGCCGATAGCTCCGAAAAGCTCATCCCCTTCGATATCATTCCCCGCATCATCTCCGCCCGCGAATGGCGCAGGCTCGCCCAGGGCATCGAGCAGCGGGTGATCGCACTCAACGCCTTTCTCGACGATATCTACCATAAGCAGGAGATTATTCGCGCCGGCCGCATCCCGCGCGAGCTGATCGAGAACAACGTTACCTTCATCCCCGAGATGGTCGGCTTCCGCCCGCCCGGCGGCGTCTACACCCACATCGTCGGCACCGACATCGTGCGCACCGGCGAGGACCAGTTCTACGTGCTCGAGGACAATGCGCGTACGCCTTCCGGCGTCAGCTACATGCTGGAAAACCGGGAAACCATGATGCAGATGTTCCCCGAGCTCTTTCATGAGAACAAGGTGCAGCGCGTCGAGGACTATCCCTACCTGCTGCGCCAGAGCCTCGCGTCCCTCGCTCCTCCCGGCTGCGCCGGCAAGCCGCGCGTCGCGGTACTGACGCCCGGCATCTACAATTCGGCCTATTACGAGCATTCCTTCCTCGCCGACATGATGGGCGTCGAACTGGTCGAGGGCTCGGATTTGCGCGTCATCGACGGCAAGGTGAAGATGCGGACGACCCGCGGTTACGAGGCGATCGACGTGCTCTACCGCCGCGTCGACGACGACTTCCTCGACCCCCTCACCTTCCGAGCTGATTCCGCGCTCGGCATTCCCGGCATCATGGACGTCTACCGCTCCGGCAATATCACCATCGCCAACGCACCTGGTACCGGCATTTGCGACGACAAGGCGATCTATTCCTATATGCCGGAGATCGTCGAATTCTACACCGGCAGCAAGGCGCTGCTGGAAAACGTGCCGACCTGGCGCTGTTCGGAGGCGAGCAGCCTGAAATACGTGCTGGAGCATCTGGAAGAGTTGGTGGTCAAGGAAGTGCACGGCTCGGGCGGCTACGGCATGCTGGTCGGCCCGACGGCTTCGAAGAAGGAGCGCGCCGATTTCGCTGAGAAGCTGAAGGCCAAGCCGAACAACTACATCGCCCAGCCGACGCTGTCGCTCTCCACCGTGCCAATCCTCGTCAACAAAGGGATTGCGCCGCGCCATGTCGACCTTCGCCCCTATGTGCTCGTATCTGACAAGGTTCAGATCATTCCGGGCGGGCTCACCCGCGTGGCGTTGAAGCAGGGATCGCTGGTGGTCAATTCCAGCCAGGGCGGCGGCACCAAAGACACCTGGGTATTGGAGGACTGATGCTCGGAAGAACCGCAAACGGCCTCTACTGGATGTTCCGCTACATCGAGCGCGCCGAAAATATCGCCCGCCTTGTCGATGCCGGGCTACGCATGTCGCTGACCCGCAGCAGCGCCGGCGACGACAACTGGGATGGCGTGCTGCAAAGTGCCGGCGTACGCGAGGCCTATGACGAGGGCCATGCGAAGCTGACCAACGCCGACGCGATCGACTATCTCCTGCGCGATCGCGCCAACCCGTCGAGCGTCATGTCCTGCATCGACTCCGGCCGCAACAACGCCCGCATGGTGCGCACCGCGCTGACGCGGGAGACTTGGGAAGCGACCAACGAATGCTGGATCGACCTGAAGTCGCTCCTCGAAAAACGCGTCAAGCCGGCCGAAATGCCGGAGGTGATCGACGCCATCAAGCGCCGCGCCGGCCTGATCCGCGGCGCTTTCCATGGTTCGACGCTACGCAACGAACTCTATAATTTCGCCCGCATCGGCACCTTCATCGAGCGGGCCGACAATACCAGCCGTATCCTCGACGTGAAATATTACGTGCTGCTGCCCTCGGTCTCGGCCGTCGGCTCCTCTCTCGACAACGTGCAATGGGAATCGATCCTGCGCTCGGTCTCCGCCCACCGCGCCTATAGCTGGGCCTATGACGGCGAATACCGCGCCATGAACATTGCCGACTTCCTGACCCTGAACGTCCAGATGCCGCGCTCACTCGCCTATTGTTACGAGAAGATCGTCAGCAATCTCGGCTATCTCGCCCAGGATTACGAGGAGCGGCTGCCTGCCCACGATACCGCCGATGCGATCCGCACCACGCTGCAGACGCGGGCGATCCGCGATATCATGGATCAGGGCCTGCATGAGTTCCTGGAGGATTTCGTCTCGCGCAACAATCAGCTCGGCGCCGAGATTTCCAACGGCTACCGGTTCTACGTTTAAGCGGATCAGAACATGAGACTGAAAATCAGCCACCTCACCGAATATCGCTACGACGAACCGGCGCAGTTCTCGCTGCAGCGGCTCAGACTGACGCCGCCGACGAGCCCCGCCCAGAAGGTGCTCGGCTGGTCGCTGAACGTCGAGGGCGCCACCCCCGAGGTGGAATATGACGACCAGTACGGCAATCACGTCAACCTGGTCTCGCTGGAAGGCGAGCAGGACGTGACGCGCATTCTGGCCGAAGGTGAGGTCGAGACGGCGGATAACAACGGTGTCACCGGCCCGCATACCGGCTTCTGCCCACTTTGGCTTTTCCTGCGCGAAACGCCGCTGACCAAGGGCGGCAAGCTGGTCAAGGAACTGATCAAGGACGTCGGCGGCGATAATGCGCTGGCCCGCATGCATGCGCTCATGGAAGCAATCCACCAGACGGTCGATTATAAGCCCGGCACCAGCAACACCGAGACGACGGCCGAACAGGCCCTTGAGAAAAAGAGCGGCGTCTGCCAGGACCATGCCCACATCTTCATCGCCGCCGCCCGCGCCCTGCAGGTGCCGGCGCGTTATATCTCGGGCTATCTTATGATGGCGGAAAAGGTCGAACAGGCGGCGACCCATGCCTGGGCCGAGGCCCATATCCCCGGCCTCGGCTGGGTCGGTTTCGATCCAGCCAACGAAATCTGCCCGGATACGCGTTATGTCCGCGTCGCCTCCGGCCTCTGCTACCGCGACGCCGCGCCGATTTCAGGCATGCGCATCGGCACGCCGGGCGAAACGCTGTCGGTCACCGTGAAGGTCGAGAACGGCGGCCAGATGCAAAGCCAGAGCCAGAGCTGAGCGGCATCAGCCCACCCCGGCAGAATTTGTGCCGCAAGGCCCAAGCGAAGGTCACGCAAACAAGAAGTCCCACGACTGAAGGCTTGAAACAGCAACATTCTTCAGCGTTATGGTGTTGTCGGAATCGGCTGTAATAATTGCATCACTCCCAGACTGCTGGGTTGCCGCAAAAAGCGATGCCCAGTCGGCGAAAATGCTGTCATCGATCCAGATCGCGTCATGTGCGGAGCCGATTGCCACGAAGTTTGTGATCGTATCGTGGCCCCAGTTCTGCGAATAAACGAAGACGTCGGCTGCCGCTCCACCAGTGAGGATATCGTTGCCGGCGCCACCCGTTAGCGTATTGGAACCACTGCCGCCGACGATAACGTTGTTCAGCGCATTCCCTGTTCCGGCAAACACCCCAGTGCCGGCAAAGCTCAGGTTCTCGACATTGTCGGCAAGCGTATAGCTCGCCAGGTTCGTGCGAACCGTGTCGATCCCATTATCGGCGGCTTCGGTGACGAGGTCGCCGGCATTGTCGACGATATAAGTGTCGTTGCCCGCACCACCGA
>NZ_JABDWE010000017.1:46795-174555 GCF_019685125.1 Rhizobium sp. NZLR10
CCCCAGTGCCGGCAAAGCTCAGGTTCTCGACATTGTCGGCAAGCGTATAGCTCGCCAGGTTCGTGCGAACCGTGTCGATCCCATTATCGGCGGCTTCGGTGACGAGGTCGCCGGCATTGTCGACGATATAAGTGTCGTTGCCCGCACCACCGATCAAGGTGTCAGCACCTGCCCCGCCATTCAGCGTGTCAGTGCCGGCGCCGCCGGTGATCGTGTTGGCGAGCGCATTGCCGGTGCCGGTGAAGCTGGCAGATCCCGTATAGGTCAGGTTCTCGACATTGTTGCCGAGCGTATAGCTTGCAAGCGCCGTCTGGACCGTGTCCGTCCCTTCGTTCACATTCTCGATCACGATGTCGGTCGCAATATCGACCACATAGATGTCGTCACCCGTCCCGCCCAACATCGTGTCGGCACCAGACCCGCCGATCAAAGTGTCGTTGCCGCCAGCCCCCATGAGCTTGTCGGCAGCAACACCGCCCTTGAGGACGTTGTCGAGCGCATTGCCGGCACCGGTAAAGCTGGCGGATCCCGTATAGGTCAAGTTCTCGACATTGGCCCCCAGCGTGTAGGCGGCCAGATTCGTCAGCACTGTGTCGATACCCTCGTCGGCATTTTCGACGACGATATCACCGGTGGAGATGACATAGGTATCGTCGCCCGCACCGCCCTTGAGCGTGTCCACGCCCGCCCCTCCGGTGAGGATGTTGTTCAGCGCATTCCCTGTCCCGGTAAAGGCCACCGTGCCGATGTAGGTGAGGTTCTCGACATCGCTGCCAAGCGTATAGCTCGCCAGTGTCGTGCGAACCGTGTCGATCCCCGCCGCTTCGGTGACGATGTCGCCGGCATTGTCGACGATATAGGTGTCGTCGCCTGCACCGCCGATCAAGGTGTCAGCACCTGCCCCACCGTTCAGCACATCATTGCCGGCGCCGCCGGTGATGGTGTTGGCCAGCGCATTGCCGGTACCGGTGAAGCTGGCGGATCCCGTATAGGTCAGGTTCTCGACATTGGCCAATGCGGCAAGCGAGTAGGCTGCAAGCGCCGTGCGGATTTCGTCGGTGCCGGCACTGATCGCCTCGGTGATCACGTCGCTCGCACTGTCGACCACATAGATGTCGTTGCCAGCACCGCCGATCAGCGTGTCGTTGCCGGCGCCGCCGTCCAGAAGATCGTTGCCGGCGCCGCCGGTGATCGTGTTGGCGAGCGCATTGCCGGTGCCGGTGAAGCTGGCGGATCCCGTATAGGTCAGGTTCTCGACATTGACCAATGCAGCGATCGAGTAGGTCGCAAGCGCCGTGCGGATTTCGTCGGTGCCGGCACTGACCGCCTCGGTGATCACGTCGCTCGCACTGTCGACCACATAGATGTCGTTGCCAGCACCCCCGATCAGCGTGTCGTTGCCGGCGCCGCCGTCAAGCGTGTCGTTGCCGGCGCCCCCGGTGATCGTGTTGTCGAGCAGATTCCCTGTCCCGACAAAGGATACCGTGCCGATGTAGGTGAGGTTCTCGACATCGCTGCCAAGCGTATAGCTTGCCAGCGTCGTGCGAACCGTGTCGATCCCCTCATCGGCGGCTTCGGTGACGGTGTCGCCGGCATTGTCGACGATGTAGGTGTCGCTGCCCTCACCACCGATCAAGGTATCCGCACCTGCCGCGCCGTTCAGCACATCATTGCCGGCGCCGCCTGAAAGCGTATCGGTGGCAGCGCCACCCGTGATCGTGTTGTCGAGATTGTTGCCGGTACCAGCGAAAGTCCCAGTGCCGGCAAAGCTCAGGTTCTCGACATTGTCGGCAAGCGTATAGCTCGCCAGGTTCGTGCGAACCGTGTCGATCCCATTATCGGCGGCTTCGGTGACGAGGTCGCCGGCATTGTCGACGATATAAGTGTCGTTGCCCGCACCACCGATCAAGGTGTCAGCACCTGCCCCGCCATTCAGCGTGTCAGTGCCGGCGCCGCCGGTGATCGTGTTGGCGAGCGCATTGCCGGTGCCGGTGAAGCTGGCAGATCCCGTATAGGTCAGGTTCTCGACATTGTTGCCGAGCGTATAGCTTGCAAGCGCCGTCTGGACCGTGTCCGTCCCTTCGTTCACATTCTCGATCACGATGTCGGTCGCAATATCGACCACATAGATGTCGTCACCCGTCCCGCCCAACATCGTGTCGGCACCAGACCCGCCGATCAAAGTGTCGTTGCCGCCAGCCCCCATGAGCTTGTCGGCAGCAACACCGCCTATGATAATGTTGTCGAGCAGATTCCCTGTCCCGGCAAAGGCTGCCGTTCCGATGTAGGTGAGGTTCTCGACATTGGCCGCCAGTGTGTAGGCGGCCAGTGTCGTGCGAACCGTGTCGATCCCATTATCGGCGGCTTCGGTGACGAGGTCGCCGGCATTGTCGACGATATAAGTGTCGTTGCCCTCACCGCCGATCAAGCTGTCGGCGCCAGCCCCGCCATTCAGCGTATCGTTGCCGACACCGCCGGAAAGCGTATCGTTGGCAGCGCCGCCCATGATCGTGTTGTCGAGATCATTGCCTGTTCCGACAAAGGCTGCCGTGCCGATATAGGTGAGGTTCTCGAGGTCGCTGCCAAGCGTGTAGCTCGCCAGCGTCGTGCGAACCGTGTCGGTCCCCGCCGCGTCGGTGACGATGTCACCGGCATTGTCGACGATGTAGGTGTCGTCGCCTGCACCGCCAATTAGGGCGTCAGCGCCAGTTCCGCCATTCAGCGTATCGTTGCCGACACCGCCGGTGATCGTGTTGGCCAGCGCATTGCCGGTACCGGTGAAGCTGGCGGATCCCGTATAGGTCAGGTTCTCGACATTGGCCAATGCGGCGATCGAGTAGGCTGCAAGCGCCGTGCGGATTTCGTCGGTGCCGGCGCTGACCGCCTCGATGATCACGTCGCTCGCACTGTCGACCACATAGATGTCGTTGCCAGCACCGCCGATCAGCGTGTCGTTGCCGGCGCCACCGTCAAGCGTGTCATTGCCGGCGCCGCCGGTGATCGTGTTGGCAAGGCTGTTTCCAGTCCCAGCAAAAGCACCGGTGCCGATGAAGGTCAGGTTCTCGACATTGGCAATATTGGTCAAGGCATAGGAAGAAAGCACCGTCCTGATCAGATCGATCCCTTCATTCAGCCCTTCGGTGACCACGTCGGAAACATCGACAATATAGGTGTCGTTGCCCGCTCCGCCGATTAGTATGTCTGCTCCTGCCTTCCCGTCCAGGGTGTCGGCACCTGCCCCGCCCTTGATCGTGTTGGCGAGGCTATTGCCTGTTCCGATAAAAGTTCCCGTGCCGACAAAGCTCAGGTTCTCGACATTACTGCCAAGGGTTAGCCTTGCCAGTGTCGTGCGAACCGTATCGGTTCCCGCGCCGGTGTTCTCGGCAACGCTGTCGCCGGCATTGTCGACGATATAGATGTCGTCGCCCACCCCACCGATCAAGGTGTCCGAACCTGCCCCGCCATCCAGCGTGTCGTTGAAGGCGCCGCCGGTGATCTTGTTGGCAAGCGTATTGCCGGTGCCGGTGAAGTTGGCAGATCCCGTATAGGTCAAGTTCTCGACATTGGCCAATGCGGCGATCGAGTAGGCTGCAAGGGCCGTGCGGATTTCGTCGGTGCCGGCACTGACCGCCTCGTTGATCACGTCGCTCGCACTGTCGACGATGTAGATGTCGTTGCCAGCCCCCCCGATCAACGTGTCGTTGCCGGCGCCACCGTCAAGCGTGTCGTTGCCGGTGCCGCCGGTGATCGTGTTGGCAAGGCTGTTTCCAGTCCCAGCAAAAGCGCCGGTGCCGATGAAGGTCAGGTTCTCGACATTGGCAATATTGGTCAAGGCATAGGAAGAAAGCGCCGTCCTGATCAGATCGGTACCTTCATTCAGCCCTTCGGTGACCACGTCGGCAACGACATCGACAATATAGGTGTCGTTGCCCGCTCCGCCGATCAGTATGTCTGCTCCTGCCTTCCCGTCCAGGGTGTCGGCACCTGCCCCGCCCTTGATCGTGTTGGCGAGGCTATTGCCTGTTCCGATAAAAGTTCCCGTGCCGACAAAGCTCAGGTTCTCGACATTACTGCCAAGGGTATAGCTTGCCAGTGTCGTGCGAACCGTATCGGTTCCCGCGCCGGTGTTCTCGGCAACGCTGTCGCCGGCATTGTCGACGATATAGATGTCGTCGCCCACCCCACCGATCAAGGTGTCCGAACCTGCCCCGCCATCCAGCGTGTCGTTGAAGGCGCCGCCGGTGATCTTGTTGGCAAGCGTATTGCCGGTGCCGGTGAAGTTGGCAGATCCCGTATAGGTCAAGTTCTCGACATTGGCCAATGCGGCGATCGAGTAGGCTGCAAGGGCCGTGCGGATTTCGTCGGTGCCGGCACTGACCGCCTCGTTGATCACGTCGCTCGCACTGTCGACGATGTAGATGTCGTTGCCAGCCCCCCCGATCAACGTGTCGTTGCCGGCGCCACCGTCAAGCGTGTCGTTGCCGGTGCCGCCGGTGATCGTGTTGGCAAGGCTGTTTCCAGTCCCAGCAAAAGCGCCGGTGCCGATGAAGGTCAGGTTCTCGACATTGGCAATATTGGTCAAGGCATAGGAAGAAAGCGCCGTCCTGATCAGATCGGTACCTTCATTCAGCCCTTCGGTGACCACGTCGGCAACGACATCGACAATATAGGTGTCGTTGCCCGCTCCGCCGATCAGTATGTCTACTCCTGCCTTCCCGTCCAGGGTGTCGGCACCTGCCCCGCCCTTGATCGTGTTGGCGAGGCTATTGCCTGTTCCGATAAAAGTTCCCGTGCCGACAAAGCTCAGGTTCTCGACATTACTGCCAAGGGTATAGCTTGCCAGTGTCGTGCGAACCGTATCGGTTCCCGCGCCGGTGTTCTCGGCAACGCTGTCGCCGGCATTGTCGACGATATAGATGTCGTCGCCCACCCCACCGATCAAGGTGTCCGCACCTGCCCCGCCATCCAGCGTGTCGTTGAAGGCGCCGCCGGTGATCGTGTTGGCGAGCGCATTGCCGGTGCCGGTGAAGCTGGCGGATCCCGTATAGGTCAGGATCTCAACATTGTTGCTGAGCGTATAGCTTGCAAGCGCCGTCCGGACTGTGTCCGTCCCCTTGTTCGCACTCTCGATCACAAAATCGAAGCTATCGTCGACCACATAGATGTCGTTGCCGGCACCGCCAATCAGAATGTCGGAGCCTGCACCGCCGTCCAGCGTGTCGTTGCCGGCACCGCCGGTGATCGTGTTGGCGAGACCGCTTCCGGTTCCGCTAAAATCGCCGGTGCCGATGAAGGTCAGGTTTTCGACATTGGCGATGTTGGTCAAGGCGTAGGAAGAGAGCGACGTCCTGATCAGATCGGTCCCTTGATTCAGCGCCTCAGTCACCACGTCGGCCAGACTGTCGACATTATAGGTGTCGTTGCCTGTTCCGCCGATCAGTGTGTCATTGCCGGAACCGCCGGAAAGCGAATCATTTCCGGCATTGCCCCAGAGCGTATTATCCGCCTCGTTGCCGATAATCGTATCGTTGCCGGAGCCGGCCTGAACGTTCTCAATCAACGACGCGACATTGTCGTGATAAAGAAGAGCGTTGAAAATGTTGCCGCGGGCATAACCGTTATTCGGACCACCTCCCAGATAGGACAACTGGCCCTGTGAAAAAACCGAGTACCCCCCTGCTCGCAAGTCGATCCTGAGGCCGGTCGTATAGGCACTCAGATCATAGGTGTCGATACCGCCGCCGTCCCAGATTGTCGCGAAGATGCGGTTGGCAGCGGGCGTGATGGCCGCAACGCCGTTGACATAGGTGATGCCCTGGTTGGGATTCCACTTATAGACGGTATTGTCACTGTTCGTTGTGTAGTCCGCACCATACATTTCCTGTAGGGCGGCGATGTCGAGCATCATGAAGCTTTGTGGCGCGCCATCATGCTCATACTTGGCCCCACTCTCATCGTCTCCGATGAATGTGTGGTAGGTCATGACCGTATATTCGAGCGAATCGTAGGCGTCCGGAACGACTATTCCATTGAAATCACCCGCTTCATGGGCATGCTTCAGTCCGAGAGCGTGACCCAGCTCATGCGCCAGGGTATGACCCGCATAGTTGCCGAACCTCGGGAAACGATAATCATCTTCGGTGCCAGCATATCGCGTCCCGAACCAGACATCGCCACCCCGCCCATCGGCACCCGGTAAATAGGCCCCTGCCGTCGGAAGAGAGGGATCCGACGATTGAGCGAACCGCACCGTTGCGGTATCGGCGCTTCCGGCCTCAAAGTTGGCGTTAGTGAAGCCCTCGACGGAAAAGCCGTCGTTTGCCGCACTCCCGTAAGACTGCTCCATAAAGTACAAGGCGAGAGACTGCTGCTGCGACGAAATTGGAGTGAACGAATAGTATTTTTCGGGGCCATAGCTATACGATGACGAAGTCGTGGGAAACGCATAGGTTATCGTTCCGTCCCAGGCAAAGACGTCAAAAAGTCCGTCAACTTTATCATCGCCAGTCGTGCTGACGACCTTTATCGAAGTAACAAGATCCGTCATAAAATCCCCGTTTGCCTATTCCATTCGGCCGCGTCTACTGCCAGTTTCCCATTGCTCCATAAAAGGGGAAACTTCAACTAAAAGCTTCATTTATATTCAGGAAGGTTTGAAGGAGTCGCTAGCGCTCATGAAGCGCTTCCTCCGAGACCTCGACCAAAGGCGAAAACACGTATTCCAGAATCCTGCGCTCTCCCGTTCGAACCTCGGCAATTGCTGCCATGCCCGCACTTAACTTAACGTTACGGCCATCGGCTGAAATCTGATCGACCTCCAGACTCAAGGTGACCGGAAAGACCAGGTTCTGCATCCTTTCGGCGCCGCCGAATGGCGTCTGTGCCTGTCTTGTTGCAGGATCGCCTTCACGGCGTGCGGCATCGGGTTCCGGGATTGCATCTGCCGCAATTTTGGTGACTTGGGCCGCGATCGTTCCATAGCGGGTAAAAGGAAAAGCTTCGAGCTTTACGACAGCTTCTTGCCCGACCTTGATGAAGCCGATGTCCTTGTTCAAAGCGTAAACTTCGAGCTCCAGCGTACTGCCCTCGGGCACAACGCGCATAACGTCCTGCCCGACCGTCACCACTTGGCCCACGCTGGTAATCGAGGATGCTTGCACCGTGCCGTCTATTGGACTGCGCAATGTCATCTGCTCACGAAAATTTCTCGCTTTCGCCAGCCGCTGCTCCAACTCTTCGACCCGACGTTCCGCATCGCCGAGCCGCACCAGTTGATCGCTCAGGAATGTCCGCGTGACCTTGTCCTTTTCCCTGATAAAGACCTCGATGCCGGCCGCGGCATCTGCCAGCTGGCCTTCCTGCATGGCGAGCTGCGTCGCCTGCTCTTTCAAGGTTTGCGTCGCATCGATCACGCTCGCCATCGTGCCGGCCTCTTTCGAAGCCAGCATATTACGCATCGTCACTCGCTCTTTCAGGGTTTCGACCAGGGAGTTCTGAGCCGCGACCGTCACCGTCAGGCGGTCGCGCTCCACCTCCTTCTGGTGCTTCTGAGCATCAAGCGCGGCAACTGCAGCTTGGCGCTGTTCAAGGTCGCCCCGGAGGATACCCTCTTCACGGCCACGCAATTCATTGGGCACGCCTGCATCCCATGAGATCGTTGGCAGCGTCTGGTCCGTCTCCTGTGAGCGAACATAGTCCACTGCAGTTCTTCGGCGCCGGACCTCGGCCCTCACCGACGCGAGGCCCTTTGCCGCATCCGTCTCATCGGCAATGGCATCTGTCGGATCAAGTTCAAGGAGGATATCGCCGCTTTCGACGTGCGCGCCATTTGCTGGCGGAAGCGCCTTCACTTTCCCGGTCAGCAGGGGCTGAACAACCTTGACCCTGCCGGTCGGCTGAATCTTGCCTTGCGCGGCTGCGATAATGTCGATGTGGCCGACATAGGACCAGATTAAAGCCGTTGTGACGAAGGCGCAGATGATCAAGATCAGCGCCAGCCGCACCGGTGAGGGTGGGGTGTCCAGGATTTCGATCGCCGGCGCCAGAAACTCGTGATCGGATCGCTTTAGCGGGCGCGGCGGAAGGCCGGCATATCGAACGGCTTGGGCAGACTCGCTTTTCATGCGACGCCCCTGTCATTCTGCAAAGCCCATAGCCGCGCATAGAGCCCATCGGGGCGCTTAAGCAGCGCGTCATGGCTGCCAACTTCCGCTATGCGGCCGTCAGCCATGCCGATGATCCGATTGCAGGGCCGCACAGCTGCGAGCCGATGGGCGATGATAATAACCGTTCGGCCAGCGGCGATCTGGTGCATATTGGTCTGCACAACGCGTTCGCTTTCATAGTCGAGAGCGCTGGTCGCCTCATCGAAAATCAGGATCCGGGGGCTGGTGGCAAGGGCGCGGGCAATGGCGATCCTCTGACGTTGGCCGCCGGAGAGGTTGGCGCCGCGCTCTTCGATCATCGTGTCGTAGCCTTGCGGCAATCGCAAAATGAATTCTTCCGCCCCAGCGAGCTTGGCAACGGCAATAACCTGCGCACGATTCATAGCCGGGTTTGAGAAAGCGATATTGTCGTGGATCGTGCGGTTGAACAGCAGGTTCTCTTGAAGAACGACTCCTATGTGGCTTCGAAGCCAAGCGGGATCGAGTTGTGATAGATCCATCCCATCAAGAAGGACCTGCCCCTCTTCGGGGATATAAAGACGCTGAACCAGCTTGGCGAGCGTAGACTTTCCGGAGCCAGAGGCGCCGACGATACCGATGACCTCTCCGGGTTTGATTTCTAGCGATACACTTTTCAAGACCTCCGGAGAGCCGGGCCGGTAACGGAAGGTGACATTTCGAAGTTCAATATTCCCGCTCGGGGCAGGTAACGACAAACGTGAGCCTGGCTGACGTTCCATCGGCGTGTTCAGAATGTCACCGAGCCGGTCGACCGAGATTTGCACCTGCTGGAAATCCTGCCAGAGTTGGGACAGCCTTAAAACCGGTTGGGTCACCTGCCCGGCAATCATGTTGAAGGCGACAAGTGAGCCAACGGAAAGCTCCCCGTCGATAACGGCCTTGGCACCGAAAAGAAGAAGGGCAGCCGTGGAAAGCTTGCTCACATATTGAATGGCGTTTTGTCCGCCAATGCTAAGCAGTGTCGTATCGAAAGCCGTTCGCACGTAAGCTGCGAGCTTCTCCTCCCACTGCGCCTGCATCACCGGCTCCACCGCGGCGGATTTAACCGTGTGAACGCCGACGACCGCTTCGACTAGGAACTGCTGACTGGCCGCCCCTCGATTGAACTTCTCTTTCACGAATTCGCGCAGCGGCCGTCGAACCACAAATCCAATCAGGATGTAGATCGGGATGGCGGCAATGACAATCAGCGTCAAGCTCCAGGAATAAGCGAAAAGAACTGCGATGAATACAAAAGTGAAAATGACATCGAGTGCCGAAAACAGGCCCTGCCCTGTCAGAAATGCTCGGATCGTTTCAAGTTCTCGAACGCGGGCGACAGTCTGGCCGGCCGACCGCGTCTCGAAGTACGCCAGCGGCAGCCGCAGGAGATGGTGGAACAACCGCTGACCGAGTTCGACATCGATCCGGTTGGTCGTATGAGCCAATGCGTATGCTCTCAGGTATTGGAGCATAACATCGAAGAAGCCAATAATGGCGATGCCGGCGACAAGTACGAACAGGGTCGAATAAGCTTTGTGCGTCAGGACCTTGTCTACCACGACCTGAAAGAACAAAGGTGTGATGAGCGCAAAAATCTGCAAAAACAGCGAAGCAAGCAATACATGAGCAAGCGGCTTTCGATAGCGCCAGATTGATGGCAGAAACCACTTGAAGCCGAAGTCTCGCGGGTCGGATCCTTCACCTCTTATACGCCGTCCCACGAGAATAACACGCGCGTCGATTTCTTCTAATATATCTGAAGGCGTGATTTCCCGATCGACGCGCGTTATCGGATCGACAAGTCTGTACTTACCGGATGGATTCAACCCGCCGAGCACTTGAAAGGAGCCGCTGCGCACCTTGACTATGGCGGGGACGGGCATGACACGAAGGCGTTGCTCCGTGACGTTCTCCACAACACGCGCCTTCAGGCCGATGATTTTGGCTGCTCGCTGAATATCGGCGGCCTGGGAGGTCCGTCCTTTCAACGCCAAGTCGTGCTGCAACTGGGCCGGGTCGGCGGCAATTCGATAGAACCCAGCAATGCCGCACAGCGCACGAAGACCGGAGTCCAGATGCTGCGAAAGGGTGCCATCCATGCGCGGGAACTTTCCCCCTCAAGTTGCGGATTGTCGCAATTGCCGAACTCGTTCCGGCCGTTTGCCGAGATGTAGCTCACGCAGAAGTTTGGCACCATCGGGATTTTTGTGCTCGGTGTATTTTCGAAGTAGTGTGACTAATAAGTAGCAAATCCATGCTCCCGTGAGCGATGCATCGATCGTGAAGACGACACGGCTCGAAGCTGATTCAACATCATTCACAGCGAAGAGGTGGATGATGTCGCCTAGCCTTCAAGCGGGTGATGCCGTGGTCATCGACAACCTACCGACCCACAAGGCAGCAGGGATGCGAGATGCCATCGAGCGTGTAGGCGCCTACCCGATGGTCCTGCCGCCAGGTAGCCCTTACTTTAATACCATCGAGAACACATTCCCGACTTTGGAAACCATGATGCGAGCGCGGCCGAACAAAAGAGCGATGCTCTATGCCGGCGACAGCGGATCGTCATAACGCAGGGCATTGCCCTTCATCGCACCGAGAATACTCTTGCGTTCGTTTGTCCCGAGTGTCGGCGAAAGCACGGTAACTGCTCTGCCGCGCTTGGTGATCACGATGGATCCATTGTCGCTCTGCATTTGATCGATAAGGTTCAGGGACCTTGCCTCGAACTCGGCTGCGCCAACCGTCTTGGCATGACCACATATCCTCAACACTTGTAGGAATATCGGGCCATCTCTTCATCGTGTAAGGGCAAGAAAAAGGCGGGGTAATGCCCCGCCTTTCAATCTTGAAATTCGCCTTGTTAGTGGCTGTCCTTGCCGACAGCGTTTCCGCGACATCCCTTGAGAAAGTCGAGGTCGGCGCCGGTATCGGCCCCTTCGACATGCTGCTGATGCAGGAAGGCATAGCCTGATGTGGGCAGATCATGGTTCGGCTGCCATTCGGCCAGCCGCCGCGCCAATTCCTCGTCGGAAATGTCGAGATGCAGACGACGGTTCGGCACATCGAGCTCGATCATGTCACCGTTTTGCACGACCGCGAGCGGCCCGCCGACCGCCGCTTCCGGCGAGGTGTGCAGCACCACGGTACCATAGGCCGTTCCGGACATGCGGGCGTCGGAAATGCGCACCATGTCGAGGATGCCCTTCTTCAGCACCTTGGGCGGCAGCCCCATGTTGCCGACCTCGGCCATGCCTGGATAGCCCTTCGGCCCACAGTTCTTCATGACCATGATGCAGGTCTCGTCGATGTCGAGGTTGTCGTCGTTGATCTTCGCCTTGTAGTCGTCGATATCCTCGAACACCACAGCCCTGCCGCGATGCACTAACAGATGCGGCGAAGCGGCCGAAGGCTTCAACACGGCGCCCTTCGGTGCCAGATTGCCGCGCAGCACAACGATGCCGCCCGAAGAGGTCAGCGCCTTCTCAGCCGGCAGGATGACGTCCTCGTTCCAGTTGACGACGTCCTTGACCTCGTCCCAGACGGTTTCGCCGGAGACCGTCAGCGCATCCTTGTGCAGCAGGCCCGCCTCGCCGAGCCGCTTCAGCACCACCGGCAGGCCGCCGGCATAGAAGAACTCTTCCATCAGGTACTTGCCCGACGGCATCAGGTTGACGATGGTCGGGACGCCGCGGCCGCAGCGGTCCCAGTCGTCGAGCGAAAGATCGATGCCGACACGGCCGGCAATGGCGAGCAAGTGGATGACGGCGTTGGTCGATCCGCCGATCGCCGCATTGGTGCGGATGGCATTCTCGAAAGCTTCTTTCGTCATGATCTCGGAAGGCTTCAGGTCATCCTTGACCATCTGCACGATCCGACGGCCGGTCAGCTGCGCCATGACCTTGCGGCGGGAATCGACACCCGGGATCGCGGCATTTCCGGACAGCGCCATGCCGAGCGCCTCGGCCATGGAAGCCATGGTGGAGGCGGTACCCATCGTGTTGCAAGTGCCCGACGAACGGCTCATCGAGGCTTCCGCCTCAAGGAATTCGGCCTGCGTCATCTCGCCGGCCTTCACCATTTCGGAAAATTTCCACAGATGCGTGCCGGAGCCGACGCGTTCACCGCGGAAATAGCCGTTCAGCATCGGCCCGCCGGTGACGACGATCGAAGGCAGGTCGCAGGACGCAGCCCCCATGATAAGCGACGGTGTGGTCTTGTCGCAGCCGACCAGCAACACGCAGCCATCCATCGGCTGACCGCGGATTGCCTCCTCCACCGCCAGCGCGGCAAGGTTGCGGTACATCATCGCGGTCGGGCGGAAGGTATTTTCGGATGCCGAGAACACCGGCACCTCGAGCGGGAAGCCGCCGGCCTCCCAGACGCCCGCCTTCACCTTCTCGGCGAGCTCTCTCAGATGGCCGTTGCACGGGGTCATATCCGACCATGTGTTGAGGATGCCGATCACCGGCCGGCCGTCGAACAGGTCGTGCGGGTAACCCTGGTTCTTAAGCCAGCCGCGGTGGTAAATCACGTCGCGGCTCGTGCCGCCGTACCATTCCTGCGACCTCAGCCTGCGCGGCCATTCGGCTTTCTTCTTCATTGTCTCTGTCCTTCAGGTGATTGCCGGGCCGCCTCGTACGGCCCGGATCATCGCGCTTTGTTTTAAGCCAGCGTGTAGGCGGTTTTGACGGTTGTGTAGAATTCGCTCGCGTACTTGCCCTGCTCACGCGGGCCATAGGACGAGCCCTTGCGGCCGCCGAACGGCACATGGAAATCGACACCCGCCGTCGGCAGGTTGACCATCACCATGCCGGCCTCGGCATTGCGCTTGAAGTGCGTCGCATGTTTCAGGCTGGTCGTGGCGATGCCGGCCGAAAGGCCGAACGGCGTGTCGTTCGATGTTGCCAGGGCCTCATCGTAATCCTTGACCCGGATCACCGAGACCACAGGTCCGAAGATCTCTTCGCGCGAAATGCGCATCTGGTTGGTCGCTTCGGTAAACAGCGTCGGCTGCAGGTAGAAGCCGGGCGTGTCGCGGGAAACCACTTCACCGCCGAAGGCGAGTTTGGCGCCTTCCTTCTTGCCGATCTCGATATAGTCGGTATCGGTCTTCAGCTGCCGCTCATCGACGACTGGGCCGATATGAGTGCCTGCCTTCAGCGCATTGTCGACGACCAGCGTCTTCAGCTTGTCGGTCAAAGCAGCAACGAACTTGTCGTGGATGCCTTCGGTGACTATCAGGCGCGAGGATGCCGTGCAGCGCTGGCCAGTGGAGAAGAAGCCGGAATTGGCGGCGGCCTCGACGGCGACGGAAAGATCGGCATCATCGAGCACGACCATCGGGTTCTTGCCGCCCATCTCCAGCTGGAACTTGCGCTTATGCTCGATGGAAGCGGCGGCGACGCGGCGGCCGGTGCCGGTAGAACCGGTGAAGGTGATACCGTGAACGTCAGGGCTTTCGAGCATGGCCTGGCCGACGACCGAGCCCTTGCCCATGACGAGGTTCAGGACGCCCTTCGGCAGGCCGGCGCGGTTGAGGATGTCGACGATCGCCCAGGAACAGGCGGGCACCAGTTCGGCCGGCTTGAAGACGACGGTGTTGCCGTAGCAGAGTGCCGGCGCGATCTTCCAGGCGGGAATGGCGATCGGGAAGTTCCACGGCGTGATGATGCCGATGACCCCGAGCGCCTCGCGGGTGATCTCGACACCGATGTTCGGGCGCACCGACGGGATGACCTCGCCGGCCAGCCGCAGGGCTTCGCCTGCGAAGAATTCGAAGATCTGCGAAGCGCGGATGACTTCGCCGGTGGCTTCCGGCAGCGTCTTGCCTTCCTCGCGGGCAAGCAGCGCGCCCAGCTCGTCCTTGCGCGCCATGATCTCGTCGCCGGCCTTCTTCAGGATGACGTGGCGTTCCCAGATGCCGGAGCGCGACCAAGCCGGGAAAGCGGCCTTGGCGGCGGCGATGGCGTTCTTGGTGTCTTCGGCGCTGCCGTCGGCATAAAGGCCGACGACTTCGTTGGTATCCGACGGGTTGATGTTCTTCGTCGCGTTCGAGCCGACCCATTCGCCGGCGATCAGGTTTTGATAAATGGTCATGGGCTTAACAAGCCTCCTTTACCGTCTATGAGAAATCAGAGTTGCTTGACGGCGATCTCTTCTTCGGCGGCCACCTTCAGCGGATTGCGCAGCGGCAGACCGAATTCGGCGACTTCGATTTCGAAGACATCGCCCTCTTCCGCCTTGATGCCGTCGGCAAAAGACAGCGTCGCCGTGCCGAACATATGGACATGGACATCGCCCGGTGCACGGAAGAGGCCGTATTTGAAGTGGTGATATTCCAGATTGGCGAAGGTGTGCGACATGTTCGCTTCACCCGACAGGAAGGGCTTTTCGAAGATCACCTTGTCGCCGCGCTTGATGCGCGAGGTGCCGCGGATATCGTCGGGTGCGGGCCCGATGCGGATTTCCGGACCATAGGCGGCCGGGCGCAGTTTGGAGTGGGCCAGATAGAGATAGTTGATCCGTTCGGTGACGTGGTCCGAAAACTCGTTCGACAGGGCAAAGCCGATGCGGAACGGCGAGCCGTCGGTGGCGATGACGTAAATGCCAGCCATTTCAGGCTCTTCACCACCGTCGAGCGCGAAGGACGGCGAGATCAGCGGCGCGCCGGGGGCAGCAGCGCCGTAGCCGTTGCCCTTATAGAACCATTCCGGCTGCACGCCCTTTTCGCCGGATTTCGGCTTGCCATTCTCGAGGCCCATCTTGAACATCTTCATCGAGTCGGTCAGCGTTTCCTCGGCCGCCTCGGTGGTCTTCTTGTGCATGGAATCGCGGGTGGCCGCCGATCCGAGATGCGTTAGGCCGGTGCCGGTCAGATGCAGATGGGCGGCGTCGGGATGGGTGATCGGCGGCAGGAAGCGGCCGTCCACATAGGCCTTTTCAAGATCGACGGCATCGCCGTAACCATGGGCCTCGATAACCGCGGCAAGCGACTTGCCGCCGTCGGCGGCTTCCATCGCCAGCGCATAGACGCTGCCGGCATTGTTGACGGACTTGGCTGCGCCGCCCTGCTCGCGCACGGCGACGACGATCTCTCCGTTGGCACCCTTGATCTGGGAAATAAGCACGACTTCGATCCTTCTCGTTCCGGCGAAGACTAAGAAAAGCTCCGCCTGTCCGGCTCCATCAGGAGCCGGAATCCATCTTTCTTATGACTGCGAATGCCTGGGCTGCGCTCTGGCGCTCAGCCCTTGTTCTTGTTGTAGACGTCGAAGAACACGGCAGCGAGAAGCACCGCGCCCTTGACCATCTGCTGCGAGTCGGTGCCGAGGCCGTGGATCGACATGCCATTGTTCATGATGCCCATGATCAAGGCGCCGATGACCGCACCGGTCACCTTGCCGACGCCGCCCTGGGCCGATGCACCGCCGATGAAGCAGGCGGCGATCACGTCCAACTCAAGGCCGAAGCCGCCCTTGGCCGTCGCCGAATTGAGGCGCAGCGCGACGATCAGCCCGGCGAGGCCGGCAAGCAGGCCCATGTTAGCGAAGGTCAGGAAGGTCAGCCGCTCGGTGTTGATACCGGAAAGCTTGGTCGCCTTCTCATTGCCGCCCATGGCGTAGATGCGGCGGCCGATCGTCGTGCGACGGGTAATGAAGGCGTAGGCGACAACCAGCGCGAGCATGATGACCAGCACGTTCGGGAAGCCGCGATAGATCGACAACTGCCAGCCGAGCCCGAGAATGGCAAGACTGACGAGGGCGTTCTGGGCGAGGAAGAAGCCCAAAGGTTCGACGTCATTGCCGTGCTTCTCGTTCGACAGCCGCTTGCGCCACGCCAGATAGAACAGCGCGACGGCGCCGACGACGGTCAGAATGATCGAGGTCGAATTGATGCCGCCCAGTGCGACAAGGTTCGGCAGGAAGCCGATGCTGATCAACTGGAACTCCGGCGGGAAAGGACCGATGCTGGTGCCGGTCCCCGAAGCCGTCATTACGAACAGCGTCAGGCCGCGGAAGACCAGCATGCCGGCGAGCGTGACGATGAAGGCCGGGATCTTGTGATAAGCGACGAAATAGCCCTGGATGCCGCCGACAAGCGCGCCCATGGCAAGACAGACGATCGCCGCGACGACATAGTTGACGTGCCATTGCACCGTCATCACGCCGGCGATGGCGCCGATGAAACCGACGACGGAGCCGACCGAAAGATCGATATGGCCGGCGACGATGATGAGCAGCATGCCGAGCGCCATGATGACGATGAACGAGTTCTGCAGAATGATGTTGGTCAGGTTGAGCGGCCTGAAGAGAACGCCGCCGGTCGAAATCTGGAAGAACACCATGATCGCGATCAGCGCGATGAACATGCCGTATTCCCGGATGTTGCCGCGAACGTAGTCTCCGATCGAGACGACACGCCCTTGCTCAGCGATGGGTTGGTTGATCGGCGTCATTGTTTCTTCTCTCCTGAGCGCATGATGGCGCGCATGATGGTTTCCTGGCTCGCTTCTCCCTTCGGCAGTTCCGCAACGATACGCCCTTCATTCATGACGTAGATGCGGTCGCAGGTGCCAAGAAGTTCCGGCATTTCCGACGAGATCATCAGAACGGCTTTGCCGTCAGCCGCGAGCTGATTGATGATAGTATAGATTTCGTATTTTGCACCCACATCGATGCCGCGTGTCGGCTCGTCGAGGATCAAAACATCGGGATTGGAGAACAGCCACTTCGACAGCACCACCTTCTGCTGGTTGCCGCCGGACAGATTGACCGCTTCCTGGAAGATGCTGGAAGAGCGGATGCGCAACTTCGAGCGATAGTCGGACGCGACTTTGGATTCCTTGACGCTGTCGATGACCGACGCATTCGACACCGCCTTCAGATTGACCAGCGTCGTGTTGTGCAGGATCGTGTCGTTGAGCACGAGGCCGAGCTGTTTGCGGTCTTCGGTGACATAGGCAAGACCTGCGTCGATCGCCTTGCGCACGGTGCTGACGTCGACCGGCTTGCCGTGCATCAGCACGTCGCCCGAAACTTTGTGCCCATAGGCCTTGCCGAACAGGCTCATGGCGAATTCGGTGCGCCCGGCACCCATCAAACCGGCGATACCGACGACTTCGCCCTTGCGGACGGTGACGTTGATATCGTGCAGGACCTGACGGTCGCGGTGCTGCTGATGATAGCAGTTCCAGTTCTTTACTTCGAGAATGGTTTCGCCGATCGGCACCGAACGCGGGGGATAGCGATCCTCGAGATCGCGGCCGACCATGTTGCGAATGATGATGTCTTCGCTGATTTCGTCCGCATGACAGTCAAGCGTCTTGACCGTCATGCCGTCGCGGA
Organism: Rhizobium sp. NZLR10; assembly: GCF_019685125.1. NCBI lineage: Bacteria > Pseudomonadati > Pseudomonadota > Alphaproteobacteria > Hyphomicrobiales > Rhizobiaceae > Rhizobium > Rhizobium sp. NZLR10. The sequence goes on from NZ_JABDWE010000017.1 coordinate 64,311, forward strand.
GCACGGTGATCTGGTCGGCGACCTTGCGGATTTCGTTCAGCTTGTGGGAAATGATGATCGACGTGATGCCCTGATTGCGGAATTCCATCAGCAGCGTGAGCAGCGCGTCGGAATCGCTTTCATTGAGCGAGGCGGTGGGTTCGTCGAGGATGAGCAGCTTGACGCTCTTCGACAGCGCCTTGGCGATCTCGACGAGCTGCTGCTTGCCGACGCCGATGTCGGTGACCAGCGTGTTCGGAGATTCCGAGAGGCCTACCTTCTTGAGCAGCTGCTTGGTGCGGTTGAACGTCTCGTCCCAGCTGATGACGCCGCTCTTGGCATTCTCGTTGCCGAGGAAGATGTTCTCGCCGATCGACAGCAACGGCACGAGCGCCAGTTCCTGGTGGATGATGACGATGCCGATTTCTTCGGAATTCTTCAGGACCTTGAAGTTGCGCGTCTCGCCTTCATAGACGATGTCGCCTTCATAGCTTCCTGTCGGATAGACGCCTGATAGCACTTTCATCAGGGTCGATTTGCCGGCCCCGTTTTCGCCTACCAACGCGTGAATTTCACCCTTGCGAACCTTGAGGTTCACGTTCTCCAGCGCCTTGACGCCTGGGAACGTCTTGGTGATGCTCCGCATTTCGAGGATGGTATTGTCCATAGTCAAAGTTCCAGCGTCTTGAGCCGCCAAGCGGTTTGGCGATCATAAAATCGAAGACCGGAACCCGCAAGCGCGGGCTCCGGTCTCCTGCTTAACTGATTACTTCAGCTTGTCTTCAGAGTAATAACCGCTGTCGACGAGGATCTGCTTGTAGTTGGCCTTGTCGACGGCAACCGGCTTCAGCAGATAGGACGGAACGACCTTGACGCCGTTGTCGTAGGTCTTCGTGTCGTTGACCTCAGGCTCCTTGCCGGACATGACGGCATCGACCATGGCAACAGTGACCTTGGCGAGTTCGCGGGTGTCCTTGAAGATCGTCGAATGCTGTTCGCCAGCGATGATCGACTTGACCGACGGGATTTCAGCGTCCTGACCGGTGACGATCGGCAGCGGCTGGGCAGCCGTACCATAACCAACGCCCTTCAGCGAGGAGATGATACCGATCGACAGACCGTCGTAAGGCGACAGAACGGCGTCGACCTTGGCGTCGGTGTAGTTGGCCGAGAGCAGGTTGTCCATGCGGGCCTGGGCCGTTGCCGGATCCCAACGCAGCGTGCCGACCTTATCCATGCCGGTCTGGCCGGACTTCACGACGAGCTTGCCGCTGTCGATGTAAGGCTGCAGGACGGACATTGCGCCATCATAGAAGAAGAAGGCGTTGTTATCATCCGGCGAACCGCCGAACAGTTCGATGTTGAACGGGCCCTTGCCATCCTTGAGGCCGAGGCCGTCAACGATGGAGCCAGCCTGCAGAACGCCGACCTGGAAGTTGTCGAAGGTCGCGTAGTAGTCGACGTTGCCCGAATCGCGGATCAGGCGGTCATAAGCGATGACCTTGATGCCGGCGTCATGAGCCTTCTGGAGAACGTCGGAAAGCGTCGTGCCATCGATCGAAGCAATGACGAGAACCTTGGCACCCTTGGTGACCATGTTTTCGATCTGCGAAAGCTGGTTCGGAATATCGTCGTCGCCATACTGCAGGTCGGTCTGGTAGCCGGCAGCCTGGAGCTGCTTGACGATGTTATTGCCGTCGTCGATCCAGCGAGCCGAAGCCTTGGTCGGCATGGCAATGCCGACGGTGCCCTTGTCGGCAGCCATTGCCGGTGCAACGAACGAAGCGACGCCGAAGGCAGCCGCAGCCATCAATGAGATAATGGACTTCATTTCTCTCTCCCTTTGTTAATAAGCAGCGGACGAAAAATCGCCCGCCCCGAAACTGTGGCAGGTTCCGTATTGGATAGTTACTTCAGATGGTGAGAAACGAAGTAGGTCTCCTCCACGATCTCACACGTGTTGAGTGCCAACCAGCACACGGCGGCAAACTGGTATGGATTCCTATAACTGTCAAATAGAATAAGTGGTAACGTGCATAACAATTTTGGTATATCGTTAAAAAGTATTACTTTTGATGGAGCGCAGCGAGGAGGCTGCAACCATGACGATTATTTCAGAGCCCATTTTGATGGATCACGTCGATATCCACAGCGATAGTTTCGGCGATGACAACCTTTTACGTGCAGGACTTAAGCTGAATCACCTGCGCATGATCGTCGCAATCGAAGATAGCGGACAGATTTCCGCAGCTGCGGAAGTCTTAAACATCTCGCAGCCCGCCGCATCGCGCATGTTGTCCGAAATGGAATCAATCATCAAGACGCCGCTCTATGAGCGCGTCGCCCGCGGCGTGGTGCTGACGACCTTTGGCGCAGCCCTTGCCAGACGGGCGCGAAAGATCCTCTTGGAGCTGCGCGAGGCAAGCCGCGAGATCGGCGAATTGAAGAGCGGCAAGGGCGGCCCAGTGTTCATCGGCGCGGTGACGGCGCCGGCCATGAGCCTCGTCGTGCCAGCGATCAACAGGGTGCGCAAGGCCTATCCCGGCATCGAGATCAATATCCAGGTGGAGACCAGCAACGTGCTGGCCCGCGAGCTGCTCGCCGCCCGCCACGACTTCATCATCAGCCGCATTCCCGACGATCTCAATCCGCGCCTTTTCGAGGTGACCGAGATCGGCATCGAGCGGGCCTGCCTGATCGTGCGCAACCGCCATCCGCTGCTGAAAAAGAAAAAGACCAGCAGCCTTTCCGACATCAGGGATTACGACTGGGTGTTCCAGCCGCCGGGCACGCTGCTGCGCCGGACGATTGAGGACATTTTCCTGTCGCGCGGCGTGGCGCTGCCGGAAAATATCGTCAACACCTCTTCGCTGCTTTTGACCTGCGCCATCGTCTGCGGAACCGACGCGATCGCTCCTGTTGCCACCGACGTCGCCCAGTTCCTGGCGAGCCAAAGCGCCAAGGCCTCGGACGTGCGCATGCTGCCAATCGACTTCGATATCAACGTCAAACCCTATAGCCTGATCACGGCGAGGGAACGGGCGCTGCCGCCGAGCGCAAGGCTGCTCTACGACATCATCCTCGAGGAGAGCCTGAAGCAGGCGGGCTGACGCGGCCCGCAAGCCCTGCGCCATCTTGCCCGCCTTTAATGGGTGCTGGAGCAATTCCAGCAAAAGTGGACGGCGGTTTTTGCGTCCGGAATTGCGTTTGAAAAGATAGAGCACTTCCGTGTTTCGTAGAAAAACGGAGGGCACTTAAGGAAGGCGGATGCTGTTCGGACAATCAGTATTTCAATCAGTCCTCGAGCGGCTGAAGGCGGAGGACGAGACGGATGAAGACGCTGAGGCGCCCGCTGCCCATCGCGTGGCCGGCCTCGGCACCGGGCTTGCCTTCGATGTCATGGAGGGCGTCTCGGTCGCCTCGCAGCGCGTCGGCCAGGCCTATTTCGACAATCTGGAACACGAAGCGGCCGCTGAGATCGTGGACAAACCAACGCCTTTGCCGGAACCTGAGCCCGTCATGCCGGATCATCTGACTCGGACAACACCGCAGGAGGTTGCCGCCGAGCTGGCGATCTCGGCTGCCGACACGCCGCTGACGCTCAGCGAGAAGCGCCGCGCCTTCGCCCGCGCCAATCACCCCGACGGCGTCGCCCTGCCCTTTCGCGACAATGCGACGAAGCGGATGATGCTCGCCAATCTGCTGATCGACGAGGCGCTGCGGCGATTGCGCTGATTACTCGGCCTTACCGTCCTTCGAAGGATTTTCGGTGGATATCTCCGCCGGCTCCTCCTCTTCACCAACGTCAGGCTCCGCGGTCGTCTCGGCGACCTCTGGCTGCGGCTTGAAGGTCCAGAATAGCATATAGAAGGAATAGGCGCCGGCCGCAGCCGAGAGCACCGCCCAGAAGGGATCACCGCCGACAATCTCGAACGCCGCCCAGCCGAAGCAGACGGCAACGATGGCAACACGCACCCAAAGGCGCCGGTATGCCGGATGGTTCGGATCAATCAGTTGCATCTCTACCCCGCGGTCGCATATGTCACACTGCGCTTAGCATGTGTCGCACTGCTCTTTGCATGTGTCACACTGCCGGTGGCATGTGTGGCGCTTGTCTTTAGTTTGAATCTTGCAAATGTGAAAGAGCCGCGGGCTTGACGCCGCGCATAGATAATGGAATGAAAATTCCAGATTTTTGGCAATTCGGTTTGTTTGTTCCGAATTCAAGGGAGGTTGCTATGACAGTGAGATTTGGTCTTCTCGGCGCCGGCCGCATCGGCAAGGTTCATGCGAAAGCCGTCAGCGGCGACGCCAATGCAAAGCTCGTCGCCGTCGCCGACGCCTTTCCGCAGGCGGCCGACGCCATTGCTTCGGCCTATGGCTGCGAGGTCCGCACCATCGAGGCGATCGAGGCCGCCAAGGATATCGACGCCGTCGTCATCTGCACGCCGACCGACACCCATGCCGACCTGATCGAGCGCTTCGCCCGCGCCGGCAAGGCGATCTTCTGCGAAAAGCCGATCGATCTCGACGTTGCCCGCGTCAAGGCCTGCATGAAGGTGGTGGAAGAGACCGGCGCCAAGCTGATGGTCGGCTTCAACCGCCGCTTCGATCCGCATTTCATGGCCGTGCGCAAGGTCATCGACGAGGGCAAGATCGGCGATGTCGAGATGGTGACGATCACCTCACGCGACCCCGGCGCCCCGCCGGTGGATTATATCAAGCGCTCGGGCGGCATCTTCCGCGACATGACCATCCACGATTTCGACATGGCCCGCTTCCTGCTCGGCGAAGAGCCGGTCTCGGTGCTGGCGACCGCCGCCGTGCTGGTCGACAAGGCGATCGGCGAGGCCGGCGACTATGACAGCGTCTCGGTGATCCTGCAGACCAAGTCCGGCAAGCAGGCCGTCATCTCCAATTCCCGCCGCGCCACCTATGGCTACGACCAGCGCATCGAAGCGCACGGCGCCAAGGGCATGGCGGCCGCCGAAAACCAGCGCCCCGTTTCGATCGAGGTGGCGAACGGCGACGGCTATACCCGCCCGCCGCTGCATGATTTCTTCATGACCCGCTACACCGAAGCCTATGCCAACGAAATCGCAGCCTTCATCGCCGCGATCGAAAAAGGCACCAAGATCTCGCCTTCCGGCGCCGATGGCCTGGCGGCGCTGGTGCTCGCCGATGCGGCGGTGCAGTCGGTCAAGGAAGGCAAGCTGGTCAAGGTTGGCTGACGGCTGTCGTTCGATCGGGTGATATGTGTGGGATGGCCGGGTGTTTGCCCGGCCGTTTTGCGTTTGGGGGTAAATGCGCCTAGACCGGCCTGTCATCCCGACTGCCACAACGCACCGGGATCGAGCCGCGACCTCTCCCTCCCTCATTCCTGTGCTCGTCACAGGAATTCATTCACCGCGCGTCTGCGCGGTGAATGAACCCATCGGCCTTGAAGAGCGTCTCCCGCGCCCAAAGACTTGGGCGCACTGGATTCCTGTGACAAGCACAGGAATGAGGGAACAAGAGGAAATGCGACCCTGCCCATCCTCGCCGGAGGCTGCGGCATGGGTCCTCGGCTCAAGGCCGAGGATGACGGAGAGTGGGAGGACGCGACTGGCAGGAGGCGAGATGCTGAGGCAATTCAGCAGCGTGCGGGTGCGGTGAGGTTGGGTGGGGTGACCTCCGCAGCAGAACAGCGATGGATGGCCAGATACGAATGCAGCGGCGCTCCTGCCAGTCCGCGCCTCCTGCCGTTCCCTCTCCTCAACCTCCGTCATTCCAATCCACGGCCGCAGCCGAAGCGCCAGCAGGATCTCTCACTAATCTCCACCCTGTCCCCCCGAAATTACAATATCCTGGTCGATCACCGACAGTGCCCGGTTGAGATGGCCTTCGAAGACGAGGATCTGCTCATCGGCGACCACCCGGATTTCCGGCATGCCCTCCATGCGCACGATATGCGACTGGCCGAGACCCTCTTCGATCCCCTGGCGCAGAAGGTCGTAATAGCGCGTACCGGGGCCGGTGATGGCGATGGGCATGCGCTCGGTCAGGCTAAGCATGCGCGACAGGCCGTTGCCGAGCGCTAGGCCCGCCTGGCGGAAGGCGAAGGCGGGGATGCGGTGGCCTTGGCGGGCCTTGGCGGCGATTTTGTCGAGTTCGGCGACGGGCACGAATTTTGCGGGAATGGTATCGAGCGGCACTTCGAAGGCGCCGCGCAGGATGGCGTAGAAGCCGGCATAGGCCTCGATGCAGCCGCGTGTGCCGCAACGGCAGAGGCCGCCACCCGCCATGTGCAGCATGTGCCCGAAATTGGGCGCCGAGATCTCCTGTGTCTGGTTGCCGCGCCGGACGATGCCGAGCCCGACGCTGTGGCCGAGCGAGAGGGCGGCGAGCGAGCGGAAATCGGCGCCCTTGACGATCTCCTCGCGCGCGCCGAGGGCGGCGGCGACCAGCAGCGTCTCGTTGTCGAGGATCACCTTGGCCTGCCATTCCGGCCGCAGCGCTGATTCGAAATCGATCTGCTCGCTGCCGAAGATCGGCGACCAGACGAGCACCGGCTCTGTGGAATTGACCAGCCCCTTGCTGCTGATCGAGATCAACAGCACCTTTTCCTGCGTGATCCTCGAACGATCGAGAATTCGCAACAGCCCGGCGCGCACCGCCTGAACGAAGCGGGCCGCGCCCGAGGGATCATGCGAGCGTTCCTCGCTGAAACGATCGATCAGCTTGCCCGCATAATCGACAAGCGAATATTGCACCGCATCCGATGAGATGATGACGACGATGAGATAGCCGCAATCGCGCCGCTGGCGCAAAAGCACGCGCGGCCGGCCGCGGCCGCTGGCTGCCTGCTGCTCGGATTTTTCGATAATCTGGGCGCGTTCCAGATCGGCGGTGATCGCCGAGATGGTGGCCGAGGAAAGTCCGGTGGAATCAGCTATTTCTGTATGGGCGAGCGCGCCGTGGCGACGCAGCACGGACAGCACGAGCACGCTGTTTCTCTGCCGGACCAGCTCCGTGCTCGACTTGGTCAGCATGAATGCCGCCCTCTCCCCCTGCTAGTTCCGCCCGTGGTTCTCACTGCATCTCCGGCCGCCGTTCCGCAAGGGAAATTAAGCCGGCAGTGCAGTGTTGACAGTTGAAAAAATCTCTGACACTAAATTTCTCGACTGTCGAGAAAATAATCCGAATTTTTCTGGACAGCTTTTCGCGGTGGCCGGAGGAAGCATGGGCTGGGCCGGTCGCAACTCACTCGGGAGGATATTATGAAGTCTATTTTGAAGCTGATGGCCGGGGCGGCCATTCTCGTTTCCGTGCATACCGTTGCCATGGCTGCCGATCTCGTCGTCGGCGTTTCCTGGTCGAATTTCCAGGAAGAGCGCTGGAAGACCGACGAAGCCGCGATCAAGAAGGCTCTCGAAGCCAAGGGCGCCAAGTACATTTCCGCTGACGCGCAGTCCTCAGCCGCAAAGCAGCTGACTGACGTCGAATCGCTGATCTCGCAGGGCGCCAACGCGCTGATCATTCTCGCCCAGGATTCCGACGCCATCGGCCCGGCGATCGAAAAGGCCGCTGCTGAAGGCATCCCGGTTGTCGGCTATGACCGTCTGATCGAAAACCCGGCTGCCTTCTACATCACCTTCGACAACAAGGAAGTCGGCCGCCTGCAGGCCCAGGGCGTCTTCAAGGCCAAGCCGGAAGGCAATTACGTCTTCATCAAGGGCTCGTCTTCCGACCCGAATGCTGACTTCCTGTTCTCGGGCCAGCAGGAAGTGCTGAAGGCCGCGATCGACGCCGGCAAGATCAAGAATGTCGGCGAAGCCTATACCGACGGCTGGCTGCCTGAGAATGCTCAGCGCAACATGGAGCAGTTCCTGACCGCCAACAACAACAAGGTTGACGCCGTTGTTGCTTCGAACGACGGCACCGCCGGCGGCGCGATCGCAGCTCTCGACGCCCAGGGCCTTGCCGGCTCCGTTCCGGTTTCCGGCCAGGATGGCGACAAGGCAGCGCTGAACCGCATCGCTCTCGGCACGCAGACGGTTTCCGTCTGGAAGGACAGCCGCGAACTCGGCACCCGCGCTGCCGAAATCGCTCTCGACCTCGCCGGCGGCAAGGACATGAGCAAGATCGACGGCGCCCAGACCTTCAAGGGCGGCCCGAAGGGCGTGGAAATGCACTCTGTCTTCCTGAAGCCGCAGGCAATCACCAAGGAAAACCTCAACGTCGTCATCGACGCCGGCTGGATTTCCAAGGCTGAAGCCTGCCAGGGCGTCAAGGCCGGCGCTGTCGCTGCCTGCAAGTAAGCACGCTTCGAACGAAATGCCGGCGCCGCAGCGGAGACACCGTTGCGGCGCCGGATGCGGATGAGAGCTCCAACCACGAAGTTTTCTCCGCCCGCCGCACCATCGCGGACTTGCATTCCCTGCCGGAAGGGTGTCGCGACGCCACGCCACGGTTTCCGGAAGCATCGCGATGGTCAGTTGAAGAACAGACGAATGACGCCGCCAACAGTTTTGGGCACGCCGGCGCACCGTCCAAACATAATGGGGGAACGGCAAACCCATGGCCGAAATGGTAAAATCAACGACATCGAGCGGACCGCGAGCGGCGGAAGCCAGTCCGGTGACCCGCTTCTTCCGGGCGACCGAGATCGACACACGCCTGCTCGGCATGATCGGCGCGCTTGTTATCATCTGGATCGGTTTCCACATCATCACCGGCGGCCTGTTCCTGACCCCGCGCAATCTCTGGAACCTTTCGGTCCAGACGACCGACATCGCCGTCATGACCACCGGCATGGTGCTGATCATCGTCACCCGCAACATCGACCTGTCGGTCGGTTCCGTGCTCGGCCTCTGCGGCATGATCATGGGCGTGACCCAGGCGAAAATCCTGCCGGAGTATATCGGTTTCGACAGCCCCTTCACCTGGGCGATCACGCTGCTGGTCGGCATTGCGGCAGGCTGCCTGATCGGCGCCTTCCAGGGCATCATCATCGCCTTCCTGAACGTTCCCTCCTTCATCGTCACCCTCGGCGGCCTGCTCGTCTGGCGCGGCGCGACCTGGCTTGTGACCAGCGGCCAGACGGTTGCGCCGATGGACCAGACCTTCCGCATCATGGGCGGCGGCGCAGAGGGCTCGATCGGCGCCACCTGGAGCTGGATCGTCGGCATCGCCGCCTGCCTCTTCGTCGTGGCCAGCATTATCGGCTCGCGCCGGCAGCGCCGCCGCTTCGGCTTTCCGCGCCGGCCGATATGGGCTGAATATTTCCTCGCCACCCTCAGCTGCGTGCTGATCCTCGGCGCCGTCTCTATCGCCAACAGCTATTACTGGCCGATCAACATCGCCAAGAAATATGCCGAGGCCAACAATATTCCCTGGCCCGAAACCGGCCTGGATATTCCCTACGGCATCGCCGTGCCGGTGCTGATCGCCATCGTCGTCGGCATCATCATGACCTTCATCGCCACACGGCTGCGCTTCGGCCGCTATGTCTTTGCGATCGGCGGCAACCCCGAGGCGGCGGAGCTCGCCGGCATCAAGACCCGCTGGGTGACCGTGCGCATCTTCGCGCTGATGGGCATTTTGGCGGCAATCGCAGCCGCGATTTCCACCGCCCGCCTCAACGCCGCAACCAACTCGCAGGGCACGCTCGACGAGCTTTACACCATCGCCGCCGCCGTTATCGGCGGGACGTCGCTGGCGGGCGGCACCGGCACGATTGCCGGCGCCATGCTCGGCGCGCTCGTCATGCAATCGCTGCAATCCGGCATGGTTCTCGCGCATGTCGACACACCGCTGCAGAGCGTCGTCGTCGGCACCGTCCTCGTCGTGGCGGTCTGGCTCGACACCGTCTATCGCTCCCGTGCCAAGTGAGAGGAGCCCTAAACATGGCTGATCAACGCACTCCCCTCGTGGAACTGAAAAACATCTCGATCTCCTTCGGCGGCATCCATGCCGTGGACAATGCCTCGGTCGATCTCTACCCCGGCGAAGTCGTGGCCCTTCTCGGCCACAACGGCGCCGGCAAATCGACGCTGATCAAGATCCTCTCCGGCGCCTACAAGCGCGACAGCGGCGATATCCTGATCAACGGCGAGCCGGCCGATATCCGCAATCCGCGCGATGCCAAGAAATACGGCATCGAGACGATCTACCAGACGCTCGCCGTCGCCGACAATGTCGACGCCGCCGCCAACCTTTATCTTGGCCGCGAGCTGAAGACCCGCTGGGGCACGCTCGACGACGTGGCGATGGAGGCCTCGGCGCGCGAGGTGATGGGGCGGCTCAACCCCAACTTCAAGCGCTTCAAGGAGCCGGTAAAGGCGCTTTCGGGCGGCCAGCGGCAATCGGTGGCGATTGCCCGCGCCATCCTCTTCAACGCCCGCATCCTCATCATGGACGAGCCGACGGCAGCGCTCGGCCCCCAGGAGACGGCGCAGGTGGGCGAACTGATCAAGCAGCTGAAGAAGGAAGGTATCGGTATCTTCCTCATCAGCCACGACATCCACGACGTCTTCGACCTCGCCGACCGCGTCTCGGTGATGAAGAACGGCCAGGTGGTGGGCCACGCCCGCACCGAAGATGTGACCAAGGACGAGGTGCTGGGGATGATCATCCTCGGCAAGGTGCCGCCCAAGGCGATCCCCGGCCCCGGCGCCATGCAGATCTGAGCGCCGCGGGCGCCCCGCCAACGACAACCCGCTCCGCCGCCCGCAAGGCCGGCGGAGTTTTCATATGCATTCACCGGGCTGACGGATAAAAACACCCGCCAAATCGCAAGCATCGGTATTTCCGAGAATTTCGCGATTGAAGCCTGCCGCAAGCTAGGCTAAGAACCACCCATCGGACAGGCGATTCAAACCGCCTCAGGCATGCACCCGTAGCTCAGCTGGATAGAGTGTTGGATTCCGATTCCAAAGGTCACAGGTTCGAATCCTGTCGGGTGCGCCATTTTACTTAGGGTCCGTTCTGGACGCGCAGGTTACGGTTGGTAAGCCCGCGATGGTTTGCACCTAAAAGACTTGGTTTGGAAAATTCTTCGCGTTAGGTATGAACCTGCGTTCACCGCGGGCATGCCGGCTTCAAGATCCGTCGAGCTCGTTTCGCACTTACTGCGACGGGATGGGGATGTTCACTTGAGCCGGTAGTCGACAGATGTCGGGGTAGAGCTGTTCGTAAATGAACGAGCCGGGCGAAGGAAAGCTCATGCCCGTCGTGAAGTTCCAACGACGTTCACGCGACCAGCATTAGAGGTCTGCAACGTCGAGGGATCTGCGTCGATGACAGCGAACGAAACGCGGTAGCCATATGTCGACGCAAGCGGAAGCGTATGCGCCATCACACTCGTAGGTCACATGCCGTGGGAATTCGATTCTAAAGTAGGCCGGGGCGTCTCCGACGCCGATACGCACGTGGGCATCGTGATCTACGAGCGCGTTTTACATCATTGCGTGGGACGCCAGAATCTTTCTTCGACCACGACGGGCTGGTCACCGGGCACACGGAAGCGCTCTTCCTTCACTGAGATGTTCAAATGCTCGTGGAACAGCGCCACATAATCGCGCTGATCCTGGAAGTCCGGCGGCAGGTTGCTCAGCTTAGCAGCGACATCGAGAGCCGCTCCGCCAGTCGAGGTTACCGGAAGCACTTTGGCGCTAGGTTGAAGCTTCGAAAACATTTCATATTCGGCGACGATGCCGCCCATTCCGCCAATGAAGACGGCAGCGGCGAAGTCGTTTTCCTTGAACATGCGTTCCCGCATAAGCTGGAGGCTGGCGTCCCGGCCGTGCTCCAACTTCTCTGTTAGGACGACGTTTCGAAAGCGTTCATTGTCCTCGGGAAACTCGTCCTGAAAGAATTCGGATTGGTACAGGGTGACCCACTCGGCGTAGTCGACGCCCATCCCCTCGGACATGACGAGGATCATCGGTGTGATTGCGGGGTGACCTCCCCAGATGAGACGCCTGCGTCCTAGTGCCACGTAAGCGAGGGCAGATACCGCCGCGTTTATGGCGACAGTGTCTGCTGTCGCGGCGAACTCCGGGCCACGCCGTGGGTCGGGAACACCCGCCGATAGGAAGATCGCTTCAGCCATTTACTCGTCCATTCCTGCTAGAGCCCATCCTGCCTCGGATACCCGGATGGTCTTCACCGCTTTGATCTGTTCGTCGAGCCATGCCAAATGGGCGATCCAACTATCGCGGATCCCGATGTGATCGTAAACCAAAACCGGTATTTCGCCCTGCTCCGCCTTCTTCGCCTTGGTCGCGACGTCGTTGAGTGTTTCCGCGGAGGGTATGCCTACGATAGGATACGCCCAGATCAACCGCTCGTTCAGCAGCCGCACGGCGATCGCCCGATGTGCGCCGACTGCCTCGACCGCGCAGCCGATCTTCTCGACGTCCGCTCTGAGCTTCCCCGTGATGGACATGTACCGCGCGGCGATGCTCATGCTGCGGAGCCGCTCGACGCGTAGCGCGATGGATTCGACAGTAGCGTCGACTATGGGGCCATCCGCGCCCAACAGCTCTTCTGGATCCAGGTAGACCGTCTCCGCCATGTCCGTGAGGCGAGTCGGGGTGTGCTCGGGCCAAATCACCCGAATTATCTGAATCTCCTTGGCGCGTGCGCGACCAATTTCCTGCCGCGTCCATCGGCTTGCGAAGTAACTCGGTGTATCCAGCATCACCACGACGTCGGAATCCACCAGTCGGTGCCACAAGACCTCCTGAAAAGGTTCGCCGGGCCGTATGTCATGAGTGTCGAGGAACACGTCGAACCCCCGCGAGTTGAGAAGGTCGTGCAATTGCAGCGCTGCCGCGCGGGACTCGGTTCGCCTATAGCTGACGAAAACGCGGCGCTGCGCACGTAGTAGGCCGACGCATTCCAATGCCGCCGTGGACAATTCCGCCAACGCCGTGTCGTCAGATCGACGGCGAAGACCGTTTGCGAACTGCAGTGATCCGGGTATGAGAACGCCAAAATCGCCAGACTGATCTACTGTCGGGATGATCGGTAGGCTGGCCTCCTTCAGCTCGTTCGCGACCTCGACGTCAATCTCAGTATCGCCGCCGAAATAGACGGCTGCGAACGCGTTACGACGATCTCTGCTCCGAACCGACTGACCGTCGTGAATGCGTACTTCCGATCCGACCGTCAAGCCGAAGTCGGCGATCATCTCTCCGATCGTATCGGCGAGAGTTGCGCGCTCATGGTCGCTAGGCGATCCGAGGATCGCAAGGTCGTAGACCGTCATCGCCCCGCGAGCCCCGCTGCCGTTTCAATCCACCCTCCGATATTGGCATGCCCCTTCTGCTGCGCGTAGTCGTACGCCATGCAGTGGTTCGATAACTGGACGACATTGTTGGTCTTAGGCGCGGCGAACCAAAGATCGCTTTCAGGAATAGCGAGACCGTAGTCTGAATACCTGACCCAGTTGCCGCTCTTCCATTCGGCGAGGTAGATCGATCCGTTTGTCCGATAAAGCCCCATCTGAGCGAGTGGGTCGTGGCCTCGCTTGGAAGTATACCCCTCCCGGTTTTTGACCCCATCGATGTAGACGGTAAGAAGGCCATTGCCCTTGATGATGCTCCGTGCGATCTCGTATCGAACCCACCGCCTTTGCCAGGTGTCCGTTCCTGTCAGGAGGCATGTTACCGAAGTGTTCTCCAACCCTTTGCGCAGAAATGTCTTCAGCGAATCCTCGTTAACCCGCCTCGAGGCCTCGAATACGCTGCTGTCGAAGAAGCCGACGTCGACATGGTCGGGCTTGCCTACCCATGAGTTGCGAACGTTCCAGGCGCGCCAGACGTCGGCGGCGTAGTGAAATGAAAAGAATGTCTTTCGGGCCATTGTCGGATTCTCAGTTTACAATCTCTGATTGCTCGCAAGGCGGACGTGCCAGCAGCAACGAACTTTACCGTCGAGTAGCTGGCGGAGTGACGAATGTCGCCGTGGTCCATAGCCATGCTTCCCGTCAACTTGGAAAGCGACTCTGGGTGATTCGCAACTTACAAGCGATCTCTGTCCGCGATTTCCACAAAACCCTTTTTGGGTGAGTGGTCGAAAGCACGTGAACTCTTCCAAGCGCCAAAGGCCGAGCTAGAAGGTCATTCCACATTATTTTACCCAAGGACTGCGTTGATTGTGCGTGAGGCATCTTTGCGGATGCGCCGTTCGCACTCGCAAATTGTCCGGGTGGAGACGCAGTTATCGCCGACGAGCACAAGGTCTCGTTGCGTAGCGACAGAATTACATCGCCGTCATTATCGCGGCGATGCTGAAAGCGTTACAGATCTAAAAGATTTACCGCTGCTACCTGTGGCGAACGATTCATCGCAGGATCAAACTTGTCGTAGGGCTCGCCCTGGATGAACTGGTTGTCTTCCCACATATAGTACGTCTCCCTTTCGACCGTTCTTCCCGGCGGAATCTTAGTGTCTAGCTTGCTTACTCCGTCGACGATCTTGTCGCCAAAGGCGTCGGTGACCGACAAAGTGTGGGCAATTGCGACCACGGTCTTCTTGGACGTGTTCTTGAATGTCGGCACGAGTTCCACCCGGTCGCTGAATATCTGGCGCTTGTAGTCCTTGTTCTGAATCCGCATCTTCGCTGAGACAAGCCCCACCGACGCCTTGGACTGGTTGGCATTGCTGGGCGCGGGGACCGCCGGTTCGTCGGCGCCGGGTATCGTGATCGCATCGAAGCTGTCAGACGCCTGAGGGAGACGTCGACAGACCTCAACGAGGTTCGATAACAGCTTCATAGGTTAAGGGCGGCGTCGAAGGCCGGGCTAAGTACATAGACGGCCTCCGATCCAGCCTTCTTGACCAGCACGTCCATAAGCTTCATGTCGTAGGCGACGTCGAAGATGTACTTCAGGTTCCCCTGAGAGACGACTCCAAGGAAACCGTAGTAGATCATAAAGCGGACAACGCCGTCTGTCGTCTCCTCCGCGACCCCTGCACCCTTGAATATCTCGGCAAGCCTGTCGCGGTTGAACTCTCTCCCCTCCCCGATGAAGTGGTAGATAAGATTGGTGTCCATTCCAAGGATGTCAGTGAGTTCCTGGTCCGCCTCGGTGATCAGGTCGAGCGAATAGGCCTTGAGGCCCTTTTCAATGTCGGCTTCCTCAATCTTGGAACGACCCATGCTGACTGCAAAACCGCGGCAGTGGCCAATCAGCTTGATCAGATTTCTCGGCCGCATTAGGGAGCGGTCAATCATGAATTGGGAAGTTTCCTCGCCCCGGAAATGAGATACGCAGATTTCCAGCCACACCTTTTCGAAAGGCGTGTTCTCAGGGAGAGAGTTGGCGACAAGCCGTCGCCGCACGACCTCTCTCAGCAGATCGGAATCGGTCCAGTCCAATGTTGCCCGGCTTTCCTTACCATAGTCGGCTGATGCCTCGACAAGGAGTTGGTAGACGTCGTTTCGGACGAAGACGATGCTGTGGAAGTCGTGCTTTTCCCTCTGCATCTGATGCTGGACTTTCCGGGCGGCGTCGATCAAGCCCCGGAGGATGAGGATGTCGCTATCAGTCAAACCATGCGAGGACCAGCCCTTGTCGAGGTTGTCGAAAAGCAGCCATATGCTGTCCTTGAACTTCAGGTATTCCGACAGAGCGTCGCGCACGTCGCGGATGTTATGCTTGTAGCCCAGCTCCGTGACCTGGGCCGCGTTCAGTCTCTGGGAGGCGGTCTCGTCGTACTTCGCCTTGAATGCGTCGACAAGGTTCTGCGCAATGCCCACGAGCCGCTCGGAAAAGTCGCCCTCGGTGCCGTCCTCCGTACGGTACGCAGACTGGAGTCGCAGATACGGTGCGTACAGACTATTGTCGCGCAGGTGACGTTCGGCGTCCTTCTCGAGTAACTTGTAGCAGATTTCGAGGTAGAAGACGTATTCGAAGAGAGCCGTGATCAGGTGCGTCTTCGCGCCTTCCGCAAGATAGTCGAGGACGTCCTCCTTGAGCCGAATGAGCTGATAGCCCTCAGGCTTGAGATCGACCACGACGTTCGCGCTATTTGACCTCTTCTGATTGCGCACCTGCGAAAACAGTGCGGTCTTGCCCGCTCCCTTTCGACCGACCACAAGATTTACCTCACCGCGCGACGCACGTTGGTACTGGTCGGTCCGCAGATAGTAGCTGCCCAATGTTTGGAACTCGTTCTCGGCGACGGCGTCGCCGAGATAGAGATCCGCAAGGAACGTTCCCTTAGGAAGCGGGAGTGGATCGTCCGCCTGAAGCCTCGCGGTGACATCGAGCGCAAGCTCTCCAATGATGTCGGCAATGTCGTCGGCGCGATCATAAGTCTTCACAATGTCCCGGACGTCGAGCGGCGCCGGGCCTCCCCGCGGCTGCAGGATCACAGTCGGCTTCTCCATCCCGAGCGCAAGTCCAGAGGTGAATGCCGCCCTGATGTTGTGGATTTCGGCGTCGGTGAAGTGACTGGGGAGAAGCGGGATGACAGCTCCAAGCGACGCAGCAATGTCGTCGACCGCCTTAGGCGCGGAAAGGCGAGGTTCGTCGTCTGGAATGTATCCCTTGAAGCCTAGCCTTGACTTCTTAATGCGGCCGACGATGTTGAGCATCGCCTGATTGGACTGCGGGGTCCGCAGCAGGTAAACGGGCGCTTTGGTATTGAGCTGCCTTCGTACCGCGATGGGGCTACCTGCTCCGAATGACCGCAGGTGCCGTGCCAAACCGTCCGCGTCCGAATAGCTTTCGAATCCCAGGGTGTCGAAGATGCCGATCTTGTCGATCGTGGTTGCATCCCGCTTGATGTTGCTGTTTCGCGTCAGGTGGACACGCTTGCCCTGGCCGATAGCGTATCCGATCTCGAACGTCACATTGAAGTTCAAAACAGAGACGTCGGCGACCAGGAAGTCCGCGTTTCTTATGTGCTCGAAGATTGGATCGGTCAGCGGTAACCCGCAGATTTCGTTCTGTTCCCAGAGATGAAGATCGAGGCCGCTTGGACTTTGACAAGTCTTCACACGCTGCGCGAATTGCAGCGACAACTTCTTTTTCGACCGATGGGTACGCGAAGAAGGCTTTCACGGCGAATCAATCAACTTTTAGTTTAGAAAGAACTCGAATACCTCGTCGGAGCTTATCCGCCAAGCAGTAGCGCACGGTTTTACACCCGAATTTTTCGGATCGGCTCCGAGACCTGCTTTCTGGGTTCGGCCACAGGCAATCCGCTGGGGGCACACACCGTTGAGTGAAGGAAGACGTCCTAATCTGGAAACTTCCAATAAGTCGGCGCCGAGGCATCAGGCATCCCGATCAGAATGTGGGTACGCCTATCGGGCGGCCGAACGCCCCCGGACAGGAGAGACGCGATCTCCTCCACGGCAAGCATCGATTCCGAGAACGTGCTATGGTTCAGGCTGAAGAAATCCTTCCCCACTGAAGAGATGTCGATGGTGCGGCGCGGACGGCCCCGATCGAGCTTTCGCGGCCTCTTCTCCGAATGCCAAGCTGTCGGCGCTGATGAGACGGACGTTCTGGACCCCCAGAAAACAGAGCACGGTGGCGATGTAAGACGACGCATGCGGCAAAACGGTTTTGGCCTCATCTTTAAGTTCCGATCGGCTGGCAAGCGCTGCGGCCTGTTCGGGCGTGGGGCCCCTAACCTTCGCGCCGCTTAAAGACAAATACCTCGTTTTGATTGGCACTAATTATTGCAGGGGCATCCACTCTTGTGCAGCTTACAGCCACGACCCGGTCAGGAAAATGAGATATGATCTCTGTCTCAACCTCACCCATGTTTTCCTTGTCGATTTCACTTATAGCCAAGTCAAATATCGCGCGTACTTGAATATCTGAACTGCTCCAAGAGCACGTTACCGCTCGTAAATTAGGGCTAACGCTTCCTAGGAGTGACTGCTGTACAGCCAGCAAAACCCGGACGCGTAATTCAGCTTTTTCTGACAGGGTCGTGGCCTCGACGATACAATTTGCACTCTCTTGAAGCCATAGAATGATTCCTTTTGTCGTCGGTTTCTCTCACCGGCAACCGGATCAACATAACTGCCGATGACCTTGCCAAAAGGGTTCATCCGGACGAAGTCGCACGACGTCGCGACAAGAAGGGTAGGCTGCTCGATCATTTCGTATAGACAATTAGACATTTCCCATTTTCCTTCCCAACGAAACTGATGGGACGGGTGGTTTTGCCTCCGTCAATAGATATTTCCGCGAGTAGTTCTGGATCCTCGAAAGACTGCAGCTCTTTTATTAAATCGCGAATAGTTTTTCCTCTCTCCGTCCAGTTTTGAGCGTCGACGCCGTTTGAGATCATTTCAATCACCTATGCGGTTTAGATTCGTGTCGTAAGTCCCAAGTCGGGTGGCTTTGCTGCCGAGATTCTTGATAGACGTTGCCATCTTCCAAGCGCCCCCGTTATGGCCATCCAAGTCTCGTGTAATATATAGGTTCCCTTTTTTAAACACGGGCTGCCCGCCATGTGTTGTGTCGTTAATCTTTACAAATCCGAGTGCATTAGCCGCAATTTTTGCCTCACTGTTGGTCTTGTAAACGGGTCCTTTTCCTGCAGCGCCACCCAGCATCGCGATTGCAATGATCGCATTGATGTCAAGCCCTGTGGCCTCCAACCGATCGATCCTGACGCTCCAGGAAATCGAGGTGTCCTGCCAGATCTTCGAGCGCTCGCCGATTAGCTGTTCGCCGACCAGTGCGGCCGCATTCTGGCCCTCGGCATAAGCCTCGGCATTCGCGCCATCCGGGTCGTCACCATCGAGTTTTTTGATCGCATCAAGGAGCCAGTCGCCCTTCACCCAGCTTTCCACGTCGAGGGGGTGGTCGACGACGAAGGCAAAGCCGGCATTTCTTAGAATATCCGAACGCTTTTCAGCGTCCATCGTATTCAGATAAGCGTAGATGGCATCCTGGCAGTCCTGATAAGACTTGATGCCAAGATGAATGAGTTGACCGTCCCGCTGACGAATAGTGCAATCTGTGGAAAAATCGCCCGCATATGCCGGGGTCACAATCAGGTCGAACAGATTGAATCCCTGTTGCTGGGTGCAGCCTCCGAGAGATCCTCCATTCGCCAGCGCATCCAGGCCTGACTTGATGTTTGCAACTTCTTCCGGAGTCAGTTCCTTGTCCAGGAGGTACTTGTCGATGAAGCCACCTGGCTCGATCGCCTCCTTGATCCCGTTCCCGACGGCCTGCAAGCTGTTGCTGGATATATAAAAATCGAGATCCACATGCTTATCTTTTGTGATCTCGTAAGCTTTGTCGGGATCGCGGTTGAGTTCATCAAGAGGACGCGAGGATGTACCGTCATGTTCGAGCGAGTCCTGCTGTTCCTGATCGCGAATTACAATGTCACCTGAGCCGACCGTGGCGCGAACCGTCTGGCGAGTATCGTCAAGTTGGTAGGAGCCCTCCAGCGTGTGGTTGGTGGTGGAATTGCCGTTCTCGTCCTTGCCACTGGAAAGATCGATGCCGAGGTCGACACTGAAGCCTTCATAGTTCATCCGGCCATCGAAGTTGTCATAGGTCAGCGTGCCGGTATCGAGGATGAGGTCGCCGGATTCGGAGACGATCTTGCCGGCACCCAGATGGGTATTGCCGGCGACCGTGACGTCCATCGCGCCAGTGGAAACGAGGCCAGACTGCTCGGTGATCCAGTTCGTTTCGCCGGAGCCGCTGCCGCCGCCGATCTGCACGCCGGAAAGGAGTTGGCCTCCGCCCAAGCTGAAGCCACCGGAGGCAGAGTGGTTGGAGCTTGCCCCGGTGTCGGGAACGGAGAGGATGGTTAGATCGCCGCCAACATTGGCAGTTACCGTGTCACCGGAAACCACCGCGCCCGCGAGACGGGTATCGTTTCCTGATTCAAGGATGATGTCACCAGTGCCGTTGACGTGAGTATTGACCTGAGTGGTTCCATTGGCGTTGGACTTGCCAACCGATGCATCGGCGCCACCCGTCAGTCCCCCACTAACACCATTGATGCCGATGCCGGCGGAAACGCCGAAGCTTGCGCCCCCTGACGCGCTGCTCGTCGACGAGCTATCAGTCGCCTGTGCGCTTTCGAGGATGATATCCTTGCCGGCCTTCAGCGTAATATCACCCGCGTTGTCATTATCAGAGATGACGACATTGCCGTCAGCATCGTAACCTGCAGCGATTTGTGCTCCATGACTCGTGAGATCCCCGGAGACCGCCTCGATCGTCACAGACCGCCCTCCGCGTATGTCTGTCAGGACCGGAACAGAGGTTTGCGCCGCCTCCTTTTCCTTCTGATAAGTGAAGCCTACCGTGAGCGACGCCGACCCGACGTTGCCACCCTTTGCAATTTTGTCGAGCGCATCATACGCCTTGAGCGAGGCAAAGGCGGCGTTAGCTGCGGAATACCCATCAGAGATATTTGCAAGCTTCTGCGCCGCAACGCTCACGCTGTCAGCCGCGCTCACCAGGGAGGTTGAGACCGACAGGCTGATACCCGCGAAGAACTCTTCATGCAGGTGTTCGTAGTTTGTCTGATCTTGCGCCGAGAACAGATTGACGTCGCGTTCAGCAGTGATCCCAACATCGCGCTCGGCCGAGACGTTGGCGGCCTGCAGGTTGGCGTCGCGGCCGGCAGTGATCGTCAGGTCGTTGCCGGCAGAAAGCGTGGCCATCGCGTTGGTCTGCGAGCCTTGCTTCGTCGCGTCAGAAACCGACGACAGGCCGATACCAACGGAGAAGCCGCCGCTGCTCGAGCCGAAGGAAATGCCAAAGCCGGAGCGTTTTTCCTTTTCCTCGGACGACACGCTTTCGGCGCCTGGCGTTATGTTGACGTCGCGGGCGGCGTCGAGCGTGATGTTAAGATCCGCAGAGACCTGCGAGCCGAGGATGTTGATGTCGGTGTCGCGCGACTTGAGTGCAACATCCGTTCCGGCAGACAGCACCGAGGCCACGTTGAGCTCGGAGGCCTGCTTACCGCTCTTCTGCTCCTTGCCCCAGAGAGATATGAAGCTGTCACCGGAGCCGACGAAGAGGCCGGATTTCTTGCGCGTGACCTCAAGCTCGTGCTGCTCGGCCGCACCGATGACCGACACGCTGTCGCCCTTGACGGAAATCGAACCATCCGCATACGCTTGTGAGCCAGCGATCACCGCCGCGCCGCCGGCATCCAGATTGATATTACCGGATGCCCCGAGCTCCGAAGCAACCGTCGTCTCGTCATAGCTCTTGTAGTTTGACGATCCCTTGGACAGGAAGCCGCGGCGCGAACCCTCGTCGTCCTTGGCGCTGGTGTCCTTGCCTGAGGCGATGACGAGGTCGCCGGCGCTGGTGATGTTCAGGTCTGCGGCGCTGGTCTCATTGCCGGATGTGATCTTCGAGGCGGAGATGACCGTGTCCTTGCCCGACGTGATGTCGACACCGCCACCGCCTGATATGGCGGAGCCGACGGCTGTCGTCGTTTCCAGATGAGTGGTCGTCTTCTCGCTCGTGCCGAGGAATCCGCCCTTGGTGCTAAGCTTGGTGTCGAGGGTCGCGGTGTCGGTGGCTTCGGCGATCGTCACGTCGCCGTCGGCCTTGAGAGCGACCTTGCCGTCGGCGGCAAGCTGGCTGCCGACGATGTTGAGGTCGTGGTCGCCGCTGCCGTTGCCTGCGGTGACCGAGAGGTCGCCGCCGGCGGATATATCCGAGCCGACATGGGTGATCGACGAGGAGGACTTCTTGCCGAAGGTGGATGCGGACTGCTCCTGGGCGGCCGTGATGTTGATATCGCCGCCGGCGGTCAGCGCGACATTTCCATCAGCCTTGACGGAGGAGCCGGAGAGCAGGATGTCGTCGCCTGATTTGATCGTCGCATTCGTGCCGGCGGAAAGCTGCGATTGCTGCTGGTCGGTGGAGAGGGTCCTGGTGTAGCCGGATTGGTTGTTGCGGGCGACATCGGTCGACACCACGGCCACCGAACCCTTGTCGGCGGTCACCTCGAGCGTCGTGCCCGCCTTGGCGGAGCTGCCGATGACGTTGACGTTGTCGGTTGCCTTGATCGTCAGGGCCTTGCCGCTGGCAACCTGGCTACCGGTGGCATTCTGCTGGCCTGCGTTTTCGACCTTGGCGGCAGCCAACGTCACGTTTTTGCCGGAGAGCGTGGCGTCGCCTGTGGCATTGACCTTGACGCCCATGAGCGCCAGATCGCCACTGCCGCCGGCAAGTTGTAGAGCGCCGCCTGCCGCCACGCCTGCATTGGTGTTGACGACGTTCTGGCCGCCGATCGTCATCGTCTGAGCCGCCAGCGTGATGCCGTTGGTGGCATTGAGCGTCGTGTCGCCGCGCGACAGGAACGTGCCGCTACCCTGGATGGAGCTGCCGGAGACGGTAAGGCCGCCGGCGGATGCGATCAGGCCGGCATTGTCGAGATTGCCGACATTCATATTGACCGAGCCGCCCGCCATGGCCGCGCCGGCGCCGGAAAGCTTCTGCCGGTCGGCAGCGGCGACATAAACGACGGGTGCCAACACCTGGACGCCGTTGACGGTCTGCCACTGATAGAGGACAATCGACGTGGTCAGCGCCGCCGCCTGCTCAGGCGTGAGACCTTGGCCGACAGCCAGACCGTGTTTCTTGGCATAAGCGACACCGTCGTCGAGCAGCGTCTTCATCTGCGCGATCGCATCACTGCCGGCGATGAAGGTGCTGCGTCCCAATCCCTCGCCGACAAGCTGCCGCAACTGCGTGTCGATTAGCTGGTTCTCGAAATAGGCGTCTCCCAGGAACGGAACCGTCGTCTCCGGCACGTAGCCGATGCGGTTCATGAAATAGCCGGAGCCGTAGAACTTGCTGACGTCGAGGAAGTCGCCGCGGGTTTCGAACAGGAATATCTGGTGGGGTATGTTCCCGTCGACGCCGCCCGATTGCGGTTTGGCGGCGGCCTCAAGGGCTTTGCCGTCGAGGCGAATACGTTCGGCAATGTCGCCGAGGCCGGAAAGCGGGTTGCCGCCGCCGAGCCCGGCGTTGACGGTGAACAGCGCGCCGCCGGCGGTCAGGCCGGAGAGCGCCGAAAGCGGGTCGCCGGGATTGCCTGCTGCCGCCACGCTGGCGCCGCCGGCCATCGAACCGGCCGCGGAGGTGTTGGCGACGCTGCCGAAATCGACCGAGAGGGCACCACCCGCCTTGATGTTGGCCGATACGCCGCCGATCGCCTGGACGGAGCTGACGATCGTCGTGCCGTTGGCGATGTTCTTCGAGGGAGTGGCATTGCCATTGGCGTCATAGGCTGTGCAAGTGCCCTGCGCCTGGCAGGTCGTCGTCGTCGTCCGGAACAGCGTGACGCCGGTGTTGGTCAGCGTCGAGCCCTTCAGCGTCGCGTTGCCGCCGGCCTCGATCGAGCTGTAGGCATTGGTCAGATTCGTGGCGTCGATGTTGAGGTTGCGGCTCGCCCGGATCGTCGCTTCGGGGCTGAGCGTGCCGACCAACCGGTCTTCGTAGACTGACTGGCTGAGGTGGGACGACCAATCCCAAGTGTAGGTGGTGCTTTCGTCCGAGCCGCTGAAATTCACCTCATCGACGATGAAATACCGCGACGGATTGTTGGCGTCGTAGATGGGGTTGCCGTTTGCGTCCTTGGTGACTCGATCCCTGATCCAGTCGATGATCGGCGTGACCTTCTCCGGTCCATCGGCCGAGATCCAGGTCCACGCGCGGTAGGTGGTGCCGTCGGCAAGCGTCGCCTTCGACCAGAGCAGCGGCTGATAGTCCTGCCACAACCCCGGATCGACGCCGGCATAGAGCTGGAACATGTTCTGGTCTGCGGTCTCGAGATAACCGAACGGCAGGCCGGCGGCGACGGGATTCAGCGTGAAGCCGCTGACGACACCTGACGAAACCAGCGTCCCGGTCGTCCATTGCGGCGTGGCGGCGCGCTGGTTGGTCAGATTGCTGGTCAGGATGGACATGTCGTTTCCAGCCTGGATCAGCCCGGAAACATTGGTGACCGCCCCGTTTCTCTGCCCTGATGGCGTCCCGGCAATCTCAAGATCGTGGCCAGCTATGATGCCGCCCTGGTTGTTGGTGAGCACGCCGCCGACGAAGAGGCTGGCGTCGTGGCCGGCATAGGCGAGGCCCGTGGCGCTGTTGGTAAGATTGCCGGAAACATTGAGCGTCAGGTCGTTGCCGGCCGCCAATAGCCCGGCATTGGTCAGCGACGGCAGCGTCAGTGTCAAGTCGTTGGCGGCGAGCAGCGCGGTGCCGGCCGTCGTGGCAAGACCGGTGGCATCGATGGCAATATCGCCCGAACCGCCGGCATTGGTGACGGCGTTGATCCGAGTGCCGCTGAGATCGGCCGCGCCGGTCAGATTGAGGGCGAGGCCCCCGAGGGTGATGCTGTTGTTGCTAAGGTTGGCGCTATCGGCATTGAGGGTCAGTGTGCCGCCCGCGGCGATGTTGCTGGCCCCGCCGTTGGAGAGGTCGATGTTGGTGGTGGTGAGCGTCAGGTCCCCGGCGGCGCGGGTGGGATTGCCGTAGCTGATCTGGCCGGAGGCGGCGAGATTGGCGCTGCTGAGGGTCTGAAGCTTGTTATAGGCGATATTCTGGCTCGCATCGGCCGAAAGGTTGCCACTGCTCATCAGCGCGGCGTCGACGGTGATCGAACCACTGGTCGCGGTAAGGATCATGCCCCCCGCCTGCTGCAGCACCAACGTGCCATTGGCCGATTGGGTGGCGGCGAAATCGACGCCTGAGGCGATGCCTCCAGCTCGTATCGCCGGACCCGTGATCGAAACGTCGCCGGCGGCAAGGAGCTGGCCGGCAATCGACGTCTCCGCGTTGATGGAAACGCTTCCATGGCCGCTGACATTGTCCGCCTGGAAGCGGCCGGCATCGACGAGAAGAGCGCCTGCGGCAATGAGCGTGTCGACATCGACGCTGCCGCTGTTGCCCGCATCCAGCGTGAGATCCCCCGACGGGCCGACGACGGCAGCGCCGCCCGGCGAAACGGCGGTAGCGGCAAAGTCGAGACCTGAAACGATCGCCTCGGCCGAAATCGCGCCACCGGTGATCGACACGTTGCCGGCGCTGAGAATCTGGCCGCTGACATCCGTGGCGGCGTCGATGGCAACGGTGCCGTGCGCGGTGACCGAGTCGGCCGTCAGGGCGGCCGCCGTGACCGACGTGTCGCCGGCCGACAGGAGCCCGTCGACAGCGATCGCGCCGCTGCCGGCAACGAGCCGGATGTCGCCAACGCTGCCGAGAACGGTGCTGCCGTTTGCCGCAGCATTCGTCGCAGCCGCATCGAGGCCGGAGACAACGCTACCGGCCGCGATCGAACCGCCTGAAGCCGTGACGTTGCCCTCAGCCAGGACATCACCCGATATAGCGATGTCGGCGCCGGCGGATAGAGTAAGATTGTTGCCGCTGACAAGCGAG
This sequence comes from Rhizobium sp. NZLR10, assembly GCF_019685125.1. Taxonomy (NCBI): domain Bacteria; kingdom Pseudomonadati; phylum Pseudomonadota; class Alphaproteobacteria; order Hyphomicrobiales; family Rhizobiaceae; genus Rhizobium; species Rhizobium sp. NZLR10. The sequence goes on from NZ_JABDWE010000017.1 coordinate 89,683, forward strand.
GCCGCGGCGATCGAGCCTGATGTCGCGGTGATCGCCAGCGCATCGCTGCTCTTTGCCGCACTGGCAATCTGGATGTCGCCCGAGGTGGCGTACAGGGCGAGCGTATCCCCGGCCATGACGCTGCCGGCAGCAATGCCGGCCGAAGACGACATCAGCACGCTGGCGGCGCTGTTGACCTCGCCGCCGACACTCAACAGGCCGCTGCCGCTCGACAGCACGATGTCGCCATCGGCGGCGACCGTATCGAGGGTGATGCCTTGATCTGCGGTAATGGCGGCCTTTGCCTTCGACGTGACTTTGGCGGCCGTCACCTTCGCCTTCGAGGAGATCGAAACGCCCTGCTGGCCGGAGACGTTGCCGAGCGAGATCTTGCCGTCGGCAGACAGAGACAGCTCGCCAGCATTCGCGGCCATGTCGCCGCGCATGCGCACGCCGGCGCCCTTTTCGGTCACGACCACCTTGATACGGTCGGCCTGCATGGCGCCGAGTGCGGAACCGTCGATCGCATATTCCGGCGTGCCGGACGTCGCGGCAAGCGGCGTGGCGTTGCCGGTCGCATAATCGAACTGATTGCGGCCGGCCGTGACGCGAAGGTCCTTGCCGTAAACCGGGCCGTTGACGGTGACTGCGCGCGAAACGATATCGAAAAGGTCCACCGCACCAGGTCCGGCAGCGAAGTTGCCGCCATTCGGTCCGATCGTGACATCGCCGCCGTTGACCGTGAACCCCTTCAGCGCGCCGTCCACGCCGATATCGGGAACGCCTGTCGTCAGCGTCGCATGCGGCGTGTTGATGAAGCCGCAGCCGTCGCAGGTGATGCCGTTCGGGTTGGCGATGATGACGTCGGCTTTCCCGCCGAACACCTCGATCGCGCCGTTCAATGCCGAGCGGTTGGCGCTGGTGACTTCGTTGAGGATGACCGATGCCGGCCCCGACGTGTTGAGATTGGGATTGCCCGGCGTGACGCCGCCAAGATTGGAGGTGCCGATCTCGCCCTTGAAGTTGTTGAGGATGAGGCCCGGCGTGCCGACGTTGAAACTGTCGTATTTGTTATGCGACAGTCCCTTGCTGTTCGGCGTGACGATGTCGATGAGCGGCACGCCGTTCGGCGCGGTGCCGACGCCCGGCTGGTTGGCTGCGGGCGCAGTGGTGCTTGCCGAGACCGACTGGGCATTGGCAAGCATCGGCTGCAGCACGAGCAAACTGCTGAGCAGGAGCGCCAGCGATTGCCTGAAAAGCCGTGCCGGCTTGAGACCAGCTCTTCCATTTGCGCCGGCGACTCCCCTTATTGCCGCCGTCCGCCCAAACCGCTCTTCGTTCATCACTGTCTTCCGCGCCCTAAAGTCTGCACGGCGGATAAATCCCGCCTCAGTTGTAATTTTTCAGCAGGACCGAGACCACAGCCATTGGTCGCGGTCAACTTCCGCCTGCACTTGAGGTAAATGCAATCCGAAGAAAACATCGTCATTTATCGCGGTGCAGCAATCATGCTAGCCATTACTCCCAACCATCCTGATGGAGAGGGGCATCTTCACTTCTTGCTTCACTACCAATGGGCGGATGCACTGAAATAAAAGAGCCCGCCGTCGACACCGTCGACGCTGCTTGTAATGATGTCGGAGTAGCCGAGATCGGCGCTGAGATTGCCGCCAACGATTCGAGTGCCGACCGTCCAACTGGCGAGATCACCGCCTGTCATGTCGAAGCGTTTTTGCGCATAGACATGGCCGTAATCGAAGCCGAGATAGGGGCGCAGTTCGCCGAACGCCTTCGCCGCCGCGCCGCCGCTTTGGTTGGAGCCGGTTCTCCAGACGATCTCGTTGTGGCTGAACATGCCGTTATTGCCGAAGAGCACGCTTTCGCGCGTGCCGCGGACATTGCTGTAGCTGCCGAGCGAGATCTGCTCGGCCCCGAGAAGATTGTCGGGGGAATATTGACCGCTGATGAGCGAGGTCAGCTCGAACTGCCGGCCGGCTGCCTGAAATGGCTGCGTCACGCTGATCGTGGCATTGAACTTCGAAAATCGCGGGTCGGCGTTGCCTGCGCCGGGTTCCCCCGGTTCCACCGCATCGAACAGGCCCAGCCCCTTGTCGTAGCTGGCGTCGAACATCCAGACGCCGCCGAACATGCTGCGGGAATGGGAAATGCCGATGTCGCCGACCGTATAGCGGCGGCTGCCGACCTCGATCAGATTGCCGAGCAGGAAGTTGTTGGTCTGCTTGTAGGTCAGGCCGCTGCGGACGGTGGTGATCGAATCCTTGTCGCGGAAGACGACGCGATCGATGCCGAGACCCGCCTGCCCCGAATTGCCGGAGGTTTCGAGCGTGCTGAAGTTTCCTTCGACGGCACTTTCATACTGGTACCAGGAGCCGTTCAGCGAAACGGTGGAATAACCGTAGGGGACGCTGACGCTACCGGAATAGCCGTTGCCAAATCCCCTGCCATCATTGCTCCAGGGATAATCGGGACCGCTATGTTCGTAGGAGAAATTCCACTGATCGTTGATATCGAGCAGATCATCGAAACCGAGCGAAGCCGAAGATCTGGAAAAGCCGGTGCTCTCCTGCCCCAGATTGTTATTGCCGAGGGACACATGCCAGGGCCTGCCCTGACGGTTTTCGATGTTCAGGATGGACGTTCCATCCTTTGGACCCGGCAGCATGGACGATTTGGCGTCGTTGGCCTGCAGCCGGTTCATCTGGTCGAGCCCCTGCTCGATGTCGCGGATATTGACGACGCGGCCGATCAGGCCGGGAAAGGCTGTCGCCAGCGAAGCGCTGCCGGCAACTTTTTGCCCGTTGAGATAGATGTCCGAAAGCGTGCCTTCGACGACGAGCAGACGGAGGACCCTTGTCTCGCGGATATCCTGCTGCGGCACGTAGACCCGCGAGGTCACATAACCATGATCGATATAGAGGTGCGTGATATCCTTGAGGACCGCGTTGATCTCGGCAAGGCCGACGCAGCGGTTGCCGTAAGGCGTCGTCACCTTGCCGAGCTCCTCGGGCGACAGCAGGGTTGCACCGTCGATCTCGACGTGCGTGATGTCGAAACAGGCCCCATTCCCCTCGCTTGCGGCCAGAGGCCCGTTTTGCGCATCCGCGCCGCCACCCGGCGTCGCGCGGCGAAGGGCATCCAGCCGCTGGGCCTGCGACTGCGCCTCCTGGCGACGAGTGAAATCATCCGTGGGTGACTGCGCGTAGGCGGAGGCGACACCCATCATCAGGATGCCAGCGGCCAGGAAGTGTCGAATTTCTAACGTCATGTGAAATTCGGCTACTTCGTAGTGGACTGAAGTTCATCGAGGGCCGGCTTCAGCCCTTTCAGCGAAAAGCGGATATTGACGTCCTGGCCGTTCATCAGCCGCACCAGCCCTTCGGCGGCCGTGCCTTTCTTCAGCGCCGCGGCCGTCTTCGTATCCAGTGCCTGCTGCGCCCAGCATCCGGCCTCGTTGCAGTTGCGGTAATCGAGCTTGGCTACCGGCTTGCCGTCGGCCTTGATCGACAGGCCGGAAGGCAGGAAGACGTTGAGCGGCAGAAGGGCGGTCAGCATCAGCCGCGACTTGCCCTTGCTCTGAGAATTGGTCGGCGCAGTTGATATCGCCAGCGTCAGCACATTGACGCTCTTACCGTCTTTGGCGACTTGCGCAACCTGCGCGACTTCGCACGCCTCGGCGCCTGCAGCGCCAGTGCAGCGATAATACCAGTCGTCGAATTTCTGAGACTTGATGGCTGTCGCCGGTTGAACCGCTTCCTGCACCTGCTCCGGTGTCTTATCGGCCGGGACAGGAGATTGCGAAAGAGACGGATTGGCACAAGCAATAGCCATCAGAACGGCGACGGCAGTCCGGCCGCTCCGTTTCATGCCGCTTTTCAAAAAGCGTCTCATTGAAAATGCAAAGGTTTCAATCAGGTGGAAAGCCATATCGCTATAATTGATTTCGCCTGTGCTTGTCGCACACGGGCAAATTACCGACGTCATCGAGAAAGCTCAGAGAGCGAGGCCAATCATCGGCTCGAGCGCTTGATAGCAGATCTCGGCGCGATACATCGATAGGTAGTGTTTGCTTTTTTCAGATTCACGCTCGTTTTCGGAGAATTGTGTAGTTAGTGCAACACATGCGCTAGCACTTACTGCCGTTTGCTGGGCGGACATGGTACCCACCTGAAGGTTGCCAGAGTAAAAGATGCCGACGACGATATCGCGTTCTGGTAGAAATTGAAATCACTCGAAACGGCTATGCTATAAGGCATCGAGGTGGGATTCGAGCGTACAACCCGCGCAGCCATTTTTTCCAAATACAACTTCTAGGTCGGCATTCCGCGACGGCGAATTCGACCTCGAGCGATGCCTACTCCTTGCCATGAGCTCGAGCCTCCAGCATGATTTCAGATAGGGTTGGCGGGGGATCCATGACGATGTCGATGAGGTCGTCCAGAGAAATCAAACACACGAATCCGCCTTCCGTCTCGATGAGAGCAGGCTGCCCCTGTGAGGCGCCATTCGTCAGGATGAAAAGACGTCGACGAGCCTCACGTAGCTTCCACGGGAGGTGGGCAGCTTCGAGTATCGCTTTCTCTACCAGGACGCGGCCCTCAGGAAATCGGGATGCCTTGTGGGTTCGCACGACGAGCTTCCAGTTACCCTTCATGTGCGTCGCCCCTCCGCCGATCGTCCGACGGCTTCATGATCTCCTCGACCTCGATGCCTTCGACGATTCCATGCTGGTCGAGCCTTGCAGCCAGCTCCTCGATGAGGGCGGCGTTCTCCCGAACGATCGCGCAGGCTCGAGCGTGCTGCTGGGCAAGGATGCTACTGACCTCGTTGGCGACCTCCGGCCGTGACCGCCGCAGGCGATCCCGTTCGAGGGCGGTCGACGCGCGCAAATAGCAGAGAGTCTCGCCCATGCCGTATTGAACGACCATCAACGTGGCGGTATCGGACGCCGCCGCGAGATCAGCTTCATCGCTTCCTCCCGCGCCGTCTGTTGTCGTATGGAGGAGAACACGTTCCGCGGCGATTCCTGCGAGGCGCAGGCAGATTTCATCGAGGTAGAACTGTCGGGACCTGACCAGCCTCCTCCTTGTTTCAAAGATTGCGCCCCCGGCCGCCCCAGTTTGATCTCGCATCTCGTCGGCAACAACGACAGTTTGCAAGGAACCATATCCGACGGCGAGGCCGACGATGGCATGCCCCGCCTCGTGAACGCAGACTACGCGACGCTCGGGACCGACCAATGGAACGGCCGGAGGAAGACACGAAAGGACCACTTTGGCGTCGATCGGGCTTCCGGCCTTCCTCGCCTTGCGGCGGACGTCTTTCGCAATTCCAAAGAAATCAGCTCCGGTCATTCCCGTCGTCGCCCCGGCGATGGCTACCGCGTCGACCTCCGACAGGGTGCCGAAATACGTCTTCGCGATGTCCTTTCGCCCCTCAAAATCTGGGGGTGGGATGCGGATGTGTCGCCCGAGTCTACCCGGCCTCTTGAATGCGGGATCGACAGTGTCGGGGAAGTTTGTGGCCGCCACGATGACGACGCCTTCCCTGCTCTCGCTGCCGTCGATCGCTTCAAGCAAGCCGTTCACCACTTGCGTGCTGTAATTGGTGTCACGATGAGCGAACCGTGACCTATCGCCGATACTGTCGAACTCATCGATGAACAGAAGGGAGGGAGACTGATCAACCGCTTCCTTGAACGAGTTCCGCATGGCCCCTAGGAGATCTCCGAGATGTCCGGTGGACTGCCACTTGGCGACGGACGTTGCCACGAAGTGCATTCCACACGAACGCGCAAGCGCGGCGGCATATAGCGTCTTGCCGGTTCCGGGTGGTCCGCTCAATAGCAGACCAGTTTCCAAATCATCCCATGGCAGGTGTCCTGCTCCCCAGGCGCGGATGTCCTCGACAAGCTCGAGGCCCCAACGCTTCGCATCACCATATCCACCCAGGTCTTCCAGAACGGGTTCCTTCCGACTCGGCCGCGTCGTCGCCGCCCCAACCCGCTGAACGATTTCTTCGAACGATCGACCAGGTCTCATTGCGGCGAAGACGAGATCGCGTGGAAGAGCCAGGAGCCTCTCAGCTTCTTCGAGCGAAAGCGTGAGACCCAGCACGTCCTGCGCTGCGACCTGCAGGTGCTCGGCGCCGAGCGAAGGCAGATCGAACACCCCGTCGCTCGCGACCACCAAGGTCGGCGGCAGCGGGGCGTCACGTCCGACAAGGACTAGACTGGCCTTATCTGCAATGGCGTCGACGACGCTGTCGAAGTCGACCCGGCCCCGGCGATTCCGGAACGGCCCATAGACGTTCAATCGCTCGTCCTCGGCAAGACCGAGCATGAGCAATGCCGCGGCCGAGATGTACTCATCCTCCTTCGCCCCCTTCGGAAGGCGAAAGATGAATACGGGCGGCCGGAGGCTCGGTAGCGGCAGGATGCGCTCCAACGTGAGGTGGATGGCCTGGGCATAGGCGACGCGTTCCACGGTCTCCTCGACGGGAGCGCGATATCTCTTCAGCGTGTTCATGATGGATCGCCCTCAGCGCTGGTAGCGGCGCAGGACCGTCTCTGGCCCGAGCATCGTCTGGTCGAGGTCGGCATCGATCATCCTGTTCAGGATCATCCAAGCGATCGCGGTCATCGGCTGAGCTTCCCTGAAGACATGCAGGCATTCGCCGATAGTCAGCGAACCGCCCTCGTCCAGGGCGGTTAGGAGCCTGATCCTGTCGTTGAGTGGAGTACGGTAGCTCGCGTAGCGAAGAAGATCGCGAGCGTTTTGGAGACGGAAGCCTGCTTCAATTTGTTGGCGGGACATGTAACGGTGACGGATGCCGGCGATCGCAGCAGCCTCTGTGACATCCGGGCTACCCCCCTCCTCGACGGCGTCCATGAACACCCTGGTGCCGTCTTCGTAGTCGATCATGAAGTCGGGAACATGCGGACCGATTTCGGCCTTTAGTTCGACGGGGAGGCAGAGCCACGCGACGACCTGCCGATCGACGTCGAGGAGGCAGGCCAGGTTACGGGCGAGCTGCGAGCGGAACATGGGATCGCCAGAGCAACGGACCGTTCCCTTGGGGTAGAAATGTTGGGTGGAGGCTTCTGTATAGGCGGCATACAACGCCGCGGGCATTTCGATGTGCGAATGGCTCATCATGAACATCCTCGAATACCAAAACGATGCCTGGGCCGCCTCGGAGCGGCCTGCCGTTCAACGTATTCGCGATATTCGAAGGAACCCGATCATGGTGAACAAAATACGAACAAAATTTGAAGAGTCAACGGGCAGATTAAAAATCATCAGCCGCCGAGGAACCTTCGTAGGGGGCCTTTCAGACGGACGCCTTATGGACAACGGCCCATCAGAATGATCTTCGGGCCTTTTGCGACGGGACCTGACGACGCGATCATCCGCCAGGCGCGCCCATTCCTCTGGAGTATGAATGTTCAGGTCGATCGTCCTGCCCAGAGCCTTCTCGAGACGCTGCACTGCCTCGCCGAGATCGAACACGTCGATATCCGCGACGATCATCAGATCGACGTCGCTGTCCGGCCGATCGTTGCCGACCGCAACCGACCCGAAGACGAAGGCCATCTCAATCCGGTCGCGAAATGGTTCAAGCTCGCGGGCGACGACGTCGCCTCGCCGTAGATAGGATTGCCGGGGTTGATTGAATAGAGAACCTGATTGCCGCGGGTGCTCTTCACCACGGCCCCTGATCGCTCGAACGCTGCGATGTCCCGATGACCGGTACCGGTTCCCGATACTAGTTCGTTTGTCCCGTACAAGCGGTCGGGATGTAGAAAAAGCGCGGCGAGAATCCTTTGCTGTCGCTCCGAGAGCATCCAGTCGATCATCGACATACCGCGCCAGAAATTGGACTGATCAGACCAATAGGTGGACTGTCTCATATTGTCTAGGGTAAGATCGCGCTTCCAGGACATCGTCGTGAACTATTGGGACCGCCAGTCGTTCGCTGGCTCATCGATCACGCGCACAGTGTTCTGGTCAGCCGGAACGGAATATCGACGTCGAACGCGGCCCGAACCATGCCGAGTTATTCGACGATTGGGCCGAAGAACTCCGACTGCTTTCACGCCGATGACGACGAAGGTGTCGATTAAGTCTTCCAGCATTAGACGGAGCTGTGTTTTCCACGCGTCTTCACTCATCACTTTGTCTCTTGCCTATCGTCCCCTCCTTCAACTCGATCCAGACGGGTGCGTGGTCGCTCGTGTGTTCCCACCCCCGGACATGCTTGTCGACTTCCGCCTTCGACAGACGCTTGGCCGCGTCAGAGCTCAGAAGGAAGTGGTCGATCCTCAGGCCGGCGTCGCGAGCGTATGCATTTCGGAAGTAGTCCCAGAAGGTGTAGATCCGCTTATCGGGATGAAGCGTGCGCAACGCGTCGGTCCAGCCTTGATCCACGAGGTTCTTGAACGCTTCCCGAACCTCGACGCGGAACAGCGCGTCGTTCGTCCAGCGCTCGGGCTTGTAGACGTCCATCTCGGTCGGCATGACGTTGAAGTCGCCCGCAAGCACGACTGGCCGATCAAGCTTAAGCAGTTCTCCCGCATAGTCGTGAAGCCGCTTGAACCAGCGGAGCTTGTAGTCGAACTTTGGGCCCGGATACGGATTGCCGTTCGGAAGATACAGGCCGCCGATAACGACGCCGTCGACGATGGCCTCGATGTATCGACTGTGCTCGTCCTCCGGCTCGCCGGGCAGCCCCTTCCTCGTAAGTTGAGGCTCCTGCCCTTTCGCCAGGATGGCGACGCCATTCCAGGACTTCTGACCCTACCACACGGCACCAAAGCCCGCAGCCTCGACGGCCTTCACCGGAAACCTGTCCTGCGGCGCCTTGAGTTCCTGCAGGCAAACGACGTCCGGCCCGCTCTCCTCCAGCCATCGGAGGAGGATTTCGAGCCGGCCGTTCACGCCGTTTACGTTGTACGTCGCCAGCTTCACGCCTAGTGCCGGCTGATTTCCGTTTCGACCTTCTTGCGTGAGTTTCCGGCGCTCTTCACGGCCTTCTTCACCGTGTCCTTCGACACGCTTTCCTTCTTCGCCTCGTAACGGACTTCGTGATCCTGTCGGCCAGCGACTTTCGCACGATCCTGAGCGCGGCCTCTCGATGTGGTTGCCATGTCTGCCTCCTGATGGGTTTCGGTCCACGAAAAACGGGCATCGAATCAAGAAGTTCCATGAGCTGCGGCGCGAGATACTCCTCGCAGATGCCGCAGCCGTCCTTGCCGATAAAGGAGCGCGGCCGTCCCACGCGCGCCCAGGCGCGGAAGTCGTCGTCAGCGGCAGATCCGAAGAACAGACCGCTAAGGCTGTCGAACGACTGAAAGCGATGGCGCCGGGGGCGGCGTCACGGCAGTGGCGCCGCCCTCGCCACCGCCGATGGATGCGCAACGCTCGTGGCGAAGTTGCCTCATGTAGACATCCTCATCAACAATGCTGGGATCTTCCAACCTAGCGATTTCTTCGACACCACGGACGAGGCCGCGAGGACGACCTTTGCCTGCCGCGCAAGAATTGCTTCGCCAGCGCGTATCCTTATCCGGTCGCGGCGCCCGTAACGACGACGACCCTGGCCGATGGTGTTTTCGGCTAGGCATCGAAGGTATGGTATCAGTATCGCTGAGGCGAAGGGAACAAAAGCTCTCGCCGGCCTTTCTCTGCGCAGAGGCCACTTTGGACATGCGCATGGAAGCTCCTCCTCTTGATCGAAAGCTTGCCGCCATCCTTGCTGCCGACGTGGAGGGCTATTCCCGGCTCATGCATGTAAACGAGGAGCGGACTCTGGCAACTCTGACATCGCATCGCACGATCGTCGACGGCATCATCGAACGGGCAAAAGGGGAAATTTTCGGGACGGCTGGTGACAGCGTTCTTGCTGAATTCCCGTCGATCTTGCTCGCGTTCAATGCCGCCGTTGCGATGCAGCAATCCATCTGGCGCGCCAACCAGGCTCTACCTGACGAAGAGCGGATGAATTTTCGTATTGGCATCAACGTCGGCGACGTTCTAGTCAAAAACGGGGATATCTTTGGCGATGGCGTCAATATCGCGGCTCGGTTGGAAGGCATGGCGGATGTCGGCGGCATCTGCGTCACCCGCGGTGTCAGAGATCATCTCCTGGACCGGGTCGATGCGACGTTCGAAGATCTTGGTGAGCAGACATTCAAAAACATCGCAAGACCGCTGAGGGTGTTCCGGGTGCAGTTCGACCAAGAGGCAGACCCGCTCATCGATGGACCCGAGCCCCGCCTCCCGCATCTCGATGAGGGGAACGACAAAGGCACTTGGGCAGAGCATGCCGAACCGATATCAACCGATTATCGAACCCCGGACGATATGCAGCAGGTCGAGATCGCTTACTGGGACTCTGTACGGGAAAGCAATGACCCCAATGAGTACCGACAGTATTTGACGCGATATCCGAACGGAAAGTTTGTCGATCTGGCGCAGGCTCGCCTTGAAAACGGCAAGCCTTCGACGGAAGAGCTGGCGGTCGAAGTTGCCTTCTGGGAAACGGTACGTAGTGATGGGAACGCCGCGATGATCGAAGCCTACCTTGCCAAATATCCCCAAGGACAATTTTGTGACTTGGCTCGTCTGATGCTCGCGGGACCGGGCAGGTAGGATTAATCAAAAACAGAAGCTGCCGCATTAAATTGTCTTACCTGTGACTCAACCAAGGCGCACACTGCCACAAGCGAACTCGAGGACCGCATGTTTTTCCTTTCAGTTGCGGCAATCTGGGCCATTGCCTCCATGACGCCTGGACCAAACACGCTGCTGTCCATCCGCTATTGCCTGACATCAACGCGCAAGGTTGCGGTCACCGCGGCTTTCGGCACGGTCACCGGGACGTTCATTTGGGGCCTGGCCGGATGGTTGGGCATCAACGTGCTATTTCAGGCCGCCCCGTTCGCCTATCTGGCCCTGAAAATCGCAGGCGGGCTCTATCTTGTTTGGCTCGGGCTGAAACTCTTCCTCGACCTACGGAAAACACACGGCGTCGATGCGGACATTTCGTCGACGCGCGTCGAAATATCATTAGCCACAGCTTATCGCATGGGTCTCGCGACCAACCTTGCCAATCCGAAAACAGCGCTTTTCGTCGCGTCGCTTTTCGCCGCGACAATGCCAGCGGGCACGCCGTTCTATTACGGCGCGGCGGCAATTACCGAGATGATGATGATCTCGGCCATCTACTACACCTGCCTGATCAGCCTGATTACTCATCCTGCGGTGGCCGCCGGCTATCTCAGGGCAAAACGAAAGATTGATGTCGGTGTAGCGACCGTGTTCATCGGCTTCGGCACAAAACTTCTCCTGTCCCGGCAGTAGGATCAACACGCAAGTTCGTCGGCCAGAGAGACTCCGGGCAAAGTACCGAGTTCTTTGCCGGAGATCTCTCTGAAGCCGATCAGAAGCTTGTATGGGCGACACACTATGCTCCTGTCGCCGATCTCTTTCATCAGCAGAAGCTCAGCGCGGGTCAAGTTGCGTGGAGGTCTAAGCCGAGCTGGTACGTGCTCGCCACACAGGATCACACAGTGCATCCAGATCTCCAGCGCTGGGTTTCCAAGCGCATGAACGCGACAATCACCGAAGTGGAAAGCAGCCACGTGCCTATGCTCTCCCAGCCCGAAGTAGTCATCGACGTGATCCGCAAGGCTGTGGCCACAATCCAGAGCCAATGACGACTTCACATCCATTCACTATCGAAAGGCCGTGTAGGACGGCCTTTCTCCACAAAAGGAGGCCTCATGCTGATTCATTACAACCCAGACGGTCGCACACCCGCCACCTATTAGTATGGGGATCGAGTTGCCGGGCGATATCTACCTCCTCGAACGCAAATGGTCTGGAATGAAACCCGTCGGCTTGGTGTTCCCGCACCGTTTAGCGCGCGCGTCGTGAGGCTACGCTTGACCTCCTTCAGTCCCGGCGAAACAAGGACAACCTTCGAATCGCGACTTGAATGTGCCATCCGGATGGCGATCTGTGCTGGACGCGCTTTCCGTGTCTCGACCGTGGGGCGTTGACGGAACATTCGGCTGTTACACTCGTTCGCTCCCCACCAACGATGGAGGAGCACTCAATGACAAGCCTGTACAACGACGGCGCGCCCCACTTTGCGGGCGGACCCGCCAAGAGCACGTTGACCGCATTCTTCGACAGCAGAAGCGACGCCGAGACGGCCATCGACAAGCTGAAGTCGGCAGGCGTCGCCGACGTTCGCCTCATGCCCGGCTATGAAGCCGATGGCGAAGGTTCCGCAGTCGCAGCAGAAGGCTCGGGATTCTGGTCGCGACTGGGAGACTGGTTCTTCCCTGACGAGGATCGAGACGTCTATGCCGAGGGCCTTCGCCGCGGCGGCTTCCTCATCTCGGTTTCCGTTAACGAGAGCAACTACGACACTGCGCACGACATCCTCGACGACGAAGGATCGATCGACCTCGACGAACGGGCGGATCTTTGGCGGGAAGAAGGCTGGACCGCCGGCGGGCAGCAGTCCGCGGCGTCGAAGGAAGACGTCTTCCAGGCGGACGCGGCTGCCGGCAGCGCCGCGGGCGTCGGTCGCTACACCAGAAGCACGCAGGCGACGTCTCCGCGCGTGCGGGGATATGATCTCGCCGAAGATCTGCCGAACGACGTCGTAGACGACGTGATTCCGACGGGTCATCAACGGGACGTGTCGGAAGGCGGTCGCACTGCCGATGATCGGCTGTCGCAGAGCCAGTCGATCGACGACGTACGGCAGAGCCAGGTGTTGCCGGGCAACCGCTAGGCGAACAACTACTGTCGAAGCCGCGCGCTGAAACGCGGCTTCGACACTGACGCAACTACCGCATCCGGCCTTCGTTCTCATCGGTGGGATCGAAGTTGATATCCCAGTCCTTGACGGGCTTCTTCCCCGGAGGCGTCTTATGTTCGGTTGCGTCCTCCGAGCCGGTGATCACGGTCGGCTTCGCACTATGGACGCCCGTTGATTTGCGGTTCCCGACCGACCTGGCATACTGGCCCTTGGCATCTTTTTCGACGTCTGACATGTCATTCGCCCTTCTGCTTCAGGCCGTCTGAGATCTTCTTGACCTGCGGGTCGGCGTTGGTTTCGCCGTTGGCGTCCTTCGTTCTGTCGGGATCATCTTTTGCAGGCATGTAGCCGCGCGGCGTGTTCTCCTGCGGACCTTCCCAGCGTGGCGACTGGTCGGTGGTGCCCGGAGCACCGTCCTGTGGTTTGTCAATTCCCATCGTTAAATCTCCCTGTTGGATAACAGGTAACCTCGGCAACTCCCTGCTTGTTCCTCGTTAGTGGAAGAGACAATCGGAACCATCTCGTTTGATCGGCATTCCTTTTTCCGAACGCGGGCCGTGTCAACCGGACGCGACAGGGATGGTGAACGCCGCGATTTTTCCGGTTTCTCCCTGCGGCCAACGAAACGGCAGTCGAGCGCCCCACCTGTCCGGTATCGCCTCAACCCCTTTTTCATCTGGAGTAAGGATGACCGACGATCAGCAATCGACGAGGATCGCCTGGTTCGACGGTCTGCCGCCCGTGCTCCCAGCCGAAATGGTCGGCCTCTGGCGCGGCGAAGGCATACCGTCCGGACATCCGCTCGACGGCGTGCTCGAAAACCTGCAGTGGTTCGGCAAAAGGTTTCACCCTGACCTAAGGGCGGACGCCCTTCTCTTCCAGTGGCGGCCCGGCCGTCTCGTTCCGATAGAGCCGTCATTCTTTCCGATCAGGCTATCGCTCCGTCTGGCGAGGTTTGGGCGCTCGTTCGTCGCCCGCAACTGGTTTTCATATCTTCTTGCGAGCGCTTGACGCTATGGAGACGCGTCGATGATACGCGCGGAGGCTCCTACGGAAGGCGGACAGTTATCGCAGTCGCAACCGACGACCGGCACCGGTTCTCGAAGAGGTCAGTGAAGGAAAATCCGAATCCTGACGGGTCGGCGTCGAGGGCGACGCGCATCTGGGCGTGACGGTCAAGCACCGTTCTCGAGTACGAGCCGACCCGAGCCAGCCAAATCTCAGACAGGTCCATCTGATCCAACCGGAGCTGCTGGACGAGCTTGCCGACAAGGGTTTCGATGTCGCCCCGGCCGACCTCGGCGAGAACGTGACGACGCGCGGCGTCGATCTTCTGGCGCTTCCTCGTGGCACCGTCCTGAGGTTGGAAGCCGACGTCGAACTGCAAGTCACCGGACTTCGCAATCCCTGCTCCTAGATCGAAAAGTTTCAATCGGGCCTCCTGAAGGCGGTTCTAGACAAGACTCCGACGGGGGAAACCGTTAGGAAAACCGGCGTGATGATCGTCGTGATCAGGGGCGGCGTCGTCGCACCCGGCGATTTGATAACCGTCGACCTCCCCGCACCACCCCTGCTTCCTCTCGAAGTCGTATAGCAACTCGGCTTCGGGGAGCGGCCTGCCGTGGACGTTCGAGCGCAAAGCGCCAAATACCGCAGATGATCTATTTCACCGGCGATACCCATTTCGGCGATCCGCGCGTCCTCCGCCTCGATCGAAGACCATTCCCCAACACGCTCGAACATGATGTCGCGCTCGTCCGGAACTGGAACGAGACCGTGCGTCCTGAAGATGAGGTCTGGCATCTGGGAGACTTCATGTCGGCAAGAGCCGGCGATTGCACGGAGCTGCTGACCAGGCTGAATGGCCGCAAGCACCTGATCGTCGGCAACAACGACTCGGCGACCACCACCGGCTCTCCGGGATGGGAGAGCGTGCAGCACTATGCAGAGCTCCGGCAGGACGGATACCACCTAATCCTGTGCCACTACGCTTTCCGAACCTGGAACCAGATGGGCAAGAAGTCCATCAATCTCCATGGCCACTCCCACGGACGGCTGAAACCTCTTCCCCGCCAGTTCGACGTCGGCGTCGACGCGCAGGGCCTTCGCCCCGTGGCGATTGACGATCTCTTGACGAGGAAGCCCGTCGTATTGGACCAGGAGGGCTTCGTTGGAGATTAGCGGCAGCGTGCTTACGACGCCGGACGGCCGTTACATCGTCGTTCGCGGACGACTCTGGAGGAAGAGGAATTCTCACCTCGCGCAAGAGGAGCGAAAGCGCCTCGTGTCGGAACTGATGCTTGCCCGCGGTGCGGTAAAGGAAGCCGACGGGAATGAGGAGCGGCTCCGGGCGGCTCGGAAGGCCGTCGACGCCGCGAAGGTCGCACTGGGCGAGCGCGGGCCGGTGTGGTGGACGGATGGCGCGCCGGACTTGAACAGGCACATGGCGAGGACGACCGAGTACGCGGAATGGTTCGCCGCCGAACTCCGGCGCGGCTTGGTGCGTACTTAGCTTTTCGAATTTCGCCCGAACAGTTCGACGACCTTGGCCTCGCCCTCTCCTCGGAGCGGGGTCGTCGGCCTCTCGACGCCCCAGCGCGCCGTGTTCCATATCGTCGATATCCCCGGAGCGCCGATCCGCTGGTGGTGCATCCAGTCTAACGCGACGAACGGCGGTTGCCTTCTGAACATGCGCGGCTGCCCCCATTCGTCGAAGGACTTGAGCATCGCGCGCTCCATGTCCCCGAGATAGCCCTTCGGCTGACATCGGGCTTGTCAGCTCGCCATCTTCATTTCCGCCATGTCGTCCGGAAGGACGTGCATATCTGCGGCGTGGGCGGCGTGCACGAAGGCCGCGCGAGCGTCCTCCGGGTCACGGTAGAGTTCCATCGCATCGAGCACCGTTGCCAGCGCTTGATGGAATTCTGACGACCGCTTACCCATCGACGGCCAGCTCGTGCTGAGCAGCAGGCGGGCGAGATCGTCGACGGTGTGAGCCTGCCGATAACGGGCGACGCCTTCGATTTCGACATGGAGGGGGCGGATCGGAACCTGGATCTGGGAATTGTTCATGACGCGAGACTCTCCCTGGTGTGCCGAATCAAATCGTGAACACTGATTCAGTTCCGTGATGTTTCGAATCAGGCAGAAAGGCATTCCTCGCAAATCCCGTAACAGTCTTCGTCCATAACCGCGGGACGCCCACAACTAAATCAAATGGCCGCTCGGCGAGCCTTCCGGCGGCGAAATTTCGATGTCGGCTTCGCCGAAAACGAGGGTCGCTAGGTCTTCCATTTCGTGCCTTGATGTCGAGGGTTTGGACTCGAGATAGTGAAGCGGGCGGCAACTCAAGATGGGCAAACGGCGCGCTTTTGCCGTTCAGGGTTTCTCCTTAAGACTGCGGCCTACGCGGTCGAGAGATGGCAGGTCGACGACCAAGTGCAGACCGTCGTTCCGCCAGTCGCGCGAGATCGTGCCACCGAGCTGCCGCTCAAGAACGGCGCCGAGCAGAACGGTCCCGAAGCCCTTGCCTTCCGGCGACCGCTTGCCATTTCCTCCGGTCTCGGCCCACTCGAGGGATAGTCCGTCGCCCACCTTCCTCCACCCAATCGCAAGCCGTCCTTCGGGACGGGCGAGCGCGCCGTGAACCGCCGCGTTTGCGGCCAGCTCGTGTATGGCCAGTCCGATCGGTTGGACGGACGGGGCCGGTACCATGAGGTGCGGTCCCTCTATCTCCACGTTGCGGTCGCCGAAGACGCCGACCTGGAGTTTCACGATGGCGTGGAGCGACGCCTCCTGCCATCCGTTGTCCGCAAGCAGCATGTGGGTGCGCGAAAGAGCCTGCACGCGCTGCTGCACGGAAGCCGCGTATGCGGCGGCGTTGTCGGACCGGCTAAGCCGCACGATGCTGTCGACGATCGCCAAGACGTTTTTCGTCCTGTGGTCGACTTCGAGGAGAAGGCGATGTTCCGACTCCTCCAGCGTTTGGACCCTACGCAGTTCGGTGACGTCGATCTGCGAGGCGAAGTAGTATGCCATCTGGCCGTCGTCGTCTCGCAGCGGGCTGAGGTGAAGCTGGTTCCAGAAAGAGGAGCCATCCTTCTTATAGTTCAGGATTTCGACCGTGCCCTCCCGCTCCTGTGCGATGATAGCGCGGATTTCCGCTACGGCCGTTCTCGACGTGTCCTCGCCCTGCAGCATGCGGCAGTTCTTGCCGATGATCTCACTGGCGGAGTAGCCGGTGAGCTCCAGGAAGGCGCCGTTCGCGAGAATGATGGGGTAGTCGGCCTGGCGGGCGTCCGAGACGACCATCGGCATTCGGGTCCTTTGGAAAGCGAATGTCGCCAATTCCTTGTGGCCGGCCATGCCCTGCTTTGACGAGGCGGCCGGACGGTCGCCGTGGATGTCTGATTTTTCGGCTTCGGACACGTGTCACCTTTCGTAGCGTCGCATACTAGAACGTCGATGAAAGGCATTGGTTTCCGGCGCTTGGTCGCTCGTCTCCAAACCGTCACTTGCACCCCGGAAGTGGCGGTCGTATCTATCGGGTATGTCAATGTTTCCGACCCTTGGCCACGTACTCGTCCTTGAAAACGAGCCGCTCATCTCACTCGACACGGAGCAGATGTTGAAGGATTTCGGCGCCTCGGCCGTGACGACGTTCGACACCGGGGCGGACGCGCTGGATTGGCTGGCCTCCAACACCCCCGACCTCGCGATCGTCGATCCTCGGTTGAACGACGGCGTGTGCGCCGACCTCGGAGAGCGTCTGGTCGCTGCGCAGGTGCCTTTCGTGGTGTACTCGGGCGCCGGGGTGGACGACCCAATCTTTCAGGCGAGGGCCTGGCTCGACAAGCCGACGATGCCGGAGATCTTCGAGGGGACGCTCAGACGGCTTCTCGGCTAGGGCCTTGTGTCGAACTTCTTTCAGGCGTTGCAATTCCGGTTCGCCGACGAGCCGAGCGGCCTTATCCGGGGCCCTCAAAGCCAGCGTGCGCTCCCGGCGCTCCGGCAACCTCCGTCTGCAGCCCCTGGCTTCGAGGCCGCGGCCAAGGCGCGTTGCTTTTCTCGCCAACGGGGTCGGGGTTCGACATTGTCGGATGGACGTCGCGGGGGCGGACGCCGCGCCGCTATCGAGTGCTGGATGATGTAGGTTGGCAGGATTGGTGGCGAATCCCGCACATCAGCAGGCCGCCCGCTGCTTTAGGCGCGCTGCCCTCGCCTCACATGGAATTTCGAACGACCCACGCCAAACTCCGGCACGCGCCGCCTGGGCTATTGCCTGATCGCCTCGGAACGCCCCCTTCGAGTATCGGAGCCAGTCGATCGCCCAGCCCTGCGCCGCCGCATTTCACTCTTTCCCCGCCCCGAAGCGAAGAAAAGTCAGCCCGCGCCGCCTTGCGTTTCGCTCGCGGATCACCGCGACATTCCCCTGCGCCATAAACTGCCCGCTCGCCACATAGGCGCAGAATAGGCGCGGGCACTTAACGCAGTCGGTCCGGCATAGCTTGGGGCAGGTCGCATCAGGCCTCCCGCTGGGTGCGGGACCGGTTGACGGGTTGACGAGCGGCTGGATGACCGACGTCGCCATCATGGACCTCGTCCACAGTTCAGACGCATTCCTTCATGATGGCCGCGCTGGCGTGTCCGGAAGGATGCTGCACGTCCGCCGCTCGGTCTTCGACAGCTCGCTCGGCGAGACAGACGTCGAGGTCCTCGTGTAGAACGAGGAGGGCCGGGCCCGGCACTTCGCCGCGGGGCGGGCATTTCGGCGCATTCGCCCCAAGCGCCGCGATAGCTGTGTCATCTATCTCAGCCCAGAGTAACCTGCCTAAAAAGGTCCGCGCGAGCGCCCTGCTTTAACCTCTCCGCTTTGGCTGCGCTCCGGCATTCGCGTAGCCGCCGCTCCTGTACTTGCGAAGGAAAGTGCCGAGTAACTGCGAGAAGGAGTCGACCTGCTTCCCTCGTCCTTCGTGGCCGAATTGCGAAACGCGTCGGTTCACGGACAAAACGTCAGT
This sequence comes from Rhizobium sp. NZLR10, assembly GCF_019685125.1. NCBI lineage: Bacteria > Pseudomonadati > Pseudomonadota > Alphaproteobacteria > Hyphomicrobiales > Rhizobiaceae > Rhizobium > Rhizobium sp. NZLR10. The sequence continues at coordinate 108,534 of NZ_JABDWE010000017.1, forward strand.
TATACAAACAACCACCAAGAGACCCCACCGAGATGTGGTTCCAGCGCCTTGCGCTCCGGGCGTCACTCGCCTTCTTCGCCCGTCTTAGGGAAAAGATGAGTGATATTGGACCCAGCTGCGTGAATTCTCGCTGCCGTCTTCTTGGTGCCGGCCGTGCGGCGTTCGGCAGCACCTTGTACGACCGAGGCAAATCCTTCGCGCTGCCTGTAGTAGTCAGGCTTCTCCGGAAGACTGAGATCGAAATCGACGAGCAGTCTCTCGATGAGGTCCATGGCCTTCGCCGCAAGCACCGCATAGCCCTCCTGACGCCGCTCGAAAAACCCGTCGAATCCCGGACCCGAGAGATCAAGACTGTCCAACGCGTTGCCCAAGTTCGTTATACGGTTCGATAGCCATAAAGTCTCGTTGAAGAGCTCCCCGCCGAGGAAGCTCAGGTCCTGCGCCGGTGGAAGGACGAGAACCGGATCGGGCGTGTGGAAGACGAACTCGCCGTCGTTGACTGGATTGAACTCAGGCGTGTCGTTTACGGCAGCGTAAGCGGCGCCGACAAAATCGTCCAATGCCAGAGCTGTCAGCATCGCTGCGCCACGCGCGTTGGCTTTCGGGTCCCGCGCGCGTTCAGCACTCGCCCACCGCAGTGCGTTAGGTACGATCGTGCCGGCGGCGAAACAGCCAGCCCCAATCATCGCTCCGACGAACATAATACCCTGAGTTGTTTCGAAGAACTGCGTCAACACCTACCTCGTAAAGTTCGAGAAGCGATTTGCATCGGTCGCACGCAGGACGGAATCAGTACCGGCTTTTGCAGTGTGCCTTGCTTGAAAGCGATTAGGAATGCTCTCCCGAAGATGAGATCTCGACATGGTAGATTCAAGGTCGATGCCCAACGCGGTCCTCACCTCCGCTTGATGACCTTCGCCCGCAACGCTTCCGAGCGGCGGCGACCCCAGAGTACGCCAGGTGTTATCCCGCTCTGAGGCCTTCAGGACGCGGCGCGTCAGAAGTCTGCCGGACTGGCCACCTAGGAGTGAGTTATCAAAAGACGGCAGACCGCTCTGCTTTTCGACATGGACGCGTCAAAACGTCGCGAGATGTTCCGAGACGAGTTCGACGAACTGCTCGGGCACCTCGTACATTGGATAATGCCCAGCATCGACAAGCACCTTTACGGCCACGCTCCCATACCAGGTTGCAACAGTTTCGTGCGTCCGCTCAACCGACGTTCCCCGGATCCTTCCCGCCGAGCACGGCGAGCACCGGCGTCTTGTTGCCGACGACCTCGCGCGAGAAATCGGTCCCGGTCCAGGAAGACATGTAGGCTAGGAGCGGCTTGGGCGACGTCCCAACCAGACTAAGATCACGAAGTCCGTCTAGCCACTCTGGTGCCCTGGTATGCCCAGTGTGAACCTCGATCAACTTCTTCCGGACTTGTCCGTCGCCGACGGCGACCAATAGAAGCTGACGGCGCTCGTCAGTGATCTTGGCCCCAGAAGCAGGCACCGCGGCGACGAGTATAATCGACTGGACTTCATCTGGAAAATCAACGGTCAGGCGCTGCGCCGTCATCCCGGTCATCGAATGTCCGATGACATGATACCACGACCAGCCGAGCGACCTGGTAAGATCGCGAACGTCGTGTGCGACCTCCTCCACCGTATATTTTCCCGTCTCCCCAGAGCGGGTGCCATATCCTCGACAATCGAGGAACGCGACGGTGAATTTCTGACGATCCCAATATGGAAAGGTGGGCTCGAAGAGACGGTGGTCTCCCATCCAACCATGAAGGGCAATGACGTGGATGGAGCCTTCGCCGATCACCTTTGCCGGCCGTGCACTCGTTGCAGAGATCATATCAATAACCGCCCTTCGCGTTCCCTGACGCCTTCGCTTGCTCCTTCATGATGGATCTGAATGAAGTGATGCTCGCAGCGGCCGCTCCGGCGAGCAGCCGGACGTCATTCGAAACCGTCACCAGGTCGAATCCACATTTGGCAGCACTGGCTGCGTAGCTGGCAGAACCGCAATGCAGCGCGGCCTTGATGCCGGCACTATGGGAGGCCTTCAAAATCCGGTCGATCGCCTCGATGATTTCGGGCTCCTCGCGGTCGAACCCCGGAGCGTACTTCTTTCCTGTGAGCGCGATCGTGAGATCCGCAGGACCGATGTAGATGCCGTCGAGCCCCGGCGTGGTTGCGATCTCCTCGAGCTTGTCGAGAGCCTCGGCCGTTTCGATCATTGCGAAACACACGATCTCCTCGTCGGCTTCTCCAAGATAGTTCCGCCAGACGAGATCAGCGCGAAGGGGCTCATGACGGCATTGACGCGGGAACCGGTCTTAAAGTCGTGGAGCTGCTTATAGATGACCGCGGCGTATTGGCCTCCGAGGTTCGGCGAGTCCGCGCGGCTGATTCCGGTCTGCCCGTGACAGATTGCACACCGCTGTGGGAGCGTCGAACCGCCCGATGGATTCGGCAGGTGGCCTGCGCAGCGCCACTTCGTTCAGTGTCGCCGACGACACCGAATAGTCAGGAGCGACGACGTCGCTAGCCGACCGATGCACGGCGCGATATCGTGAGACGATGCCCAATGGCTAAAGCCTCGGCGGCCGGCTTGGCAGGGCGCCTGGCGACTTTCTTGGCTAAATGCCTTGGAAACGCTTCCCTTGCCCGAGTACCCCGAGCGCAGTTCGAGCGGGCCGCGCTTCAGGCAGTGAATACCCGCTTCCCGCTTACGCTGTACAAATCGATAACGGCCGCGCGGGGAAGAGGCCGCGAGATCAGAAAGCCTTGGAGGCTGTCGCACCCAAGGGCCACTAAAGCATCACTTTGTTCGTCCGTTTCCACCCCTTCAGCCGTGGTCTTAAGACCTTTTGCTCGAGCCATATTAATCATCGCCTCGATCAATGGCCTGCTCTCTCCCTGCACTGCATCGATGAACGACTTGTCGATCTTGATCCTGTCGACCACGAGGTTCTGCACCCTTGAGAAGGAGGAGTATCCCGTTCCGAAGTCATCAATGGCGATACGCACACCCGCATTTCGAAGGACAGCAATGTTCCCATCGCTATGTCCTTCTCCACCCAAAGCCAAAGACTCGGTGATTTCGATCTCCAGTCTGTTTGGATCGATGTTCCATTTCGCCAATCTGGACAAAACACGAAGAGGATAACCGTCGGAACAGAGTTCCAGCGCCGAGGCGTTGATTGCCATAGAGGTGGAAGGAAGGTCCGCCATGACACTGCAAGCATCTTCGAGCACGATGGCGCCGACCTCATGGATAAGGCCGATTTCCTCGGCAATGGGGATGAAGATGTCGGGAGCAATGAAACCTTCTTCAGGATGCTTCCAGCGGGCAAGCGCTTCCATTGATGACAGGCCCTTGTGCTCCGCCGAATATACCGGCTGATAAAAGACCTCCATTTGAGACCTTGTCTCGAGCGCCAGCCGAAGGTCGTGTTCAAGCTTCCGACGCCTGCGCAGCAGCTCGTCCATATGGCCGCCGAAGATCGCGAAAGTGTTTCGACCAGCCGCCTTGGCGTGGTAGAGAGCTATGTCGGCCTGACGGGTGAGTTCCGACGGATCCGCGGGGCCGACAGCAACCGCAGCTCCGACGCTCGCACCGATGACGATATGGGCGCCATCTATCTCGAAAGGCTCCCGCAGGTGCTGGACGATCTGGGCGCAAGCGGAGGCGGCCACCTGACTGTCGGCTTCTTGAAGCAGGACGGTGAATTCGTCACCTCCGACGCGGCCGATGATCGCCGGCGACATAGTGTCATTCAAGCGCTGGGCCACCAGCGAGATGAGCTTGTCTCCCGTCGGATGCCCGAAAGTATCATTGACCGCTTTGAACCGGTCGAGGTCTATGAACAACACGCAGTGGCTCTGGTTCTGAGAAGCCGCGCCGAGCCGGGCGGCAAGTTCGGTGCTGAAATGAGCGCGGTTGGAAAGGCCAGTCAGCGGATCGCGCGAGGCGAGATGCTGGAGCTCCTCACGACTCGAGGCAAGGCGTGCTGAGCGTCTCCAGATCGCACGCCCGAACAGGTTTGCCGCGACGAAGATGGCAACGGCGGCCAGGCCGACCGCCGGCAGGGTCGCTTCCAACACGCTCGCACCTGGGCGAAATGGGCGCCAGGCGAAGTAGCCGATAGCGGCGCCCGCACGAGACTTCAACGGAACGAATGAGTGCTCCGCGTCCGTCGGAGCGTCATTCGAGAACTGCATTTCGGAAAATTGGTAGTCCTTTCCGATCTCGGACGCGAAACTTTGATCGAGGAACCTCACAGCCACATGTAGATTTTGCTCCCCCGGCTGTTGTTCGATGTCGCCGGTGTCTGAGACAATTGGCTTGACGCTCACAATCGCTGGGTGGCGCCCTACATATGTAAGGTCGCTTTCGCCGATTGAGAGCACCCGGTCCGTGACCCCTTCGCCGTCGCCGGCAGCAAGTCGTTTCTGCAATGCATCCGCCAGCGGCGCATAAGCGACACGCAGATCATCCGGCGTCAATTCGCTATCAGAGGGCGCAATGAACTCGTAGATCGGGCTATGGTCGGCGGAAAGTACGATGGCCGCGTCATGTCCGAAATAGGTGTGCATCCAGTCGCCGAGGTTCGACCGAAGCCATTCGAGATCCCGCGCGTCGGTTTTTCGAACCGCGTCGTCCCAGACTGTCGCGCTTTCCTGATCATGAGCAACGCTAGCCTGCATCTTCGAGACGATCAGTCTGACGAGATCCCGCTGGCGGGCCTCCGCGACCACATCGGTCTGCGCTGCGGCCCATTGGAGGGTACCAAAAAGGACGCACCCTATGATCAAGGACGTGGCTGCCGGGAGAACCCATTTTAAAACCCACTGCGACCGCGCCTGCCAATTCATCTGCATTACGTCCTTCTATGTGCGTAGAGCGTAAAACAGGGAGCGTTAAAGCGCGCGGAAGGGGATTGGTTAGCACTTCCTTTCAGACCCGGCCGTTCGATCTGATCACCGGCGCCGTTTCCCGGACCACCGAGGGCAATAAGCTCGGTTAAGGCGTATTGCCGCCCAGGATTGAGTGGTAATGCTGCAAGCATCGTCTTGGCGGCGAGAGAGAAGAAAATTGACCAAGGACATGATCCTGCCGGACGGCAGGCACGAAGGATTCCCCGTCGTCGTTTTGACGGGGTCTCCTCGTTCGACGTCCTTCGACGCCTCTGGCTGAAGCTTGTTCCGGAGGACGACGTGTGGCGCGCGGGCCTTCGCCATCGGGCCGCGGAACTCCTGGACGTGTCAGAGTCCCTGTATGGCGCCGAGCATCGCCCGGCGTCCGAAATCCCCCAGACGTGTCGGGTGTACCCGGTGGCGATCGCTGATCACATCAAAAACTTTAGCCGCCGTTCGGTCCTTGCACACCAAAGTCCTTTCACGCCAATCGTGTTGTATTCCTGGGCGACATCATCGAACGCGGACCGGACAGGTCCCCGAACTAGGACGCCATCCACAAAGACGGCTGATCTTTGGAAACCACGAGGAATTCCTCCTTTATCTCCGACAAGCGAGATCTTGTCTTTGGACACTGGATGAAAAACGGCGGAGTGGCATGCGCGACTCGACGGTCAGAACGCAACCAAAGCATACTCCGACGTCCGTCGGGCTCATTCTAGCAAGTCCAGACCCCCTCGCCGCAATTCGCGGCGCGGAATCTTTAGCGATCGAGGGTGATCATGTTTTTGGTTCGCGCAGGGCTGCGGCCCGGCATCCCATTGGCCCAGCGCCACCAGGGCCCTGTCCTTGTCGAAAACCGATCTCCTCTTACGTCTCCTAAAGGTCGGGGTGTGGAAAATCATCACACGCACCCGTCACCGTCACCAGAAGGCTGATTGAATCGCGACGCTGTCAGTGTGAACCAAGGGAGGAAAGTCACATGGAAATGGGCGAGTTGAAACCAGCGAAGGAACTGGCCGCGAAACGTTCGAGCAGATTCAAGAATGAAACTCCGGACTACGCCGAGGCAAGGACGGCTCTGCTTGCCGAGGAGATCGAAGTCCGACGACATCTCACCAGGCTTGCGGAGCAGCGCCGGCGCCTGCCTCCGGGCCCGGTCGTCGAAAAGGACTATCGCTTCAGGGACGAGAACGGCGCCGAAGTCGGGCTGGCAGACCTGTTCGGGCATCACGATACGCTTGTAACGTACTTCTGGATGTTCGGCCCGCAGCGCGAACGGCCCTGTCCCATGTGCACGAACTTCCTCGGCGGAGCGAATGGCAACGGTGCCGACATCAAGCAGCGGGTCGCGTTAAAGATCATCGGCCGCAGCCCTGTGGATCGGCAGCGTGCATTCGCCGTCGAACGCGGCTGGCGCGACCTAGATTTCGTTCAGACCATTGGCGACGACTATGCAAGGGACCTAGGTCTGCTCGACGACAAGGGCTTCGAATATCCCGCGTTGACGGTCTACCAGAAGGACGGGAATGACGTTCGCGTCTTTTATAATGCCGAGATGCCCGCCGAAGCGGCGGATCCCGGCCAGGATCCAAGAGGATCAGTCGATATCGCACCGCTCTGGAACATTCTGGACATGACGCCGGCCGGCCGCGGTACGGACTGGTACCCGAAACTCAACTACTGAGCGGGATCGCTTCAGCGTCGAAAAGAGAACTGCGGCCGAGCGTGAAGCCAAGCAAAAAACTCGGAACACCTTCTCGAGGTCGCCGCGCAGTCTCCGGGCGCCGCCGGATCAGGGGCCAGCCGATCGAACAGGAACCCAGACCCGAGCCGATGCCGCATGCCCTGATGACAGGACGAGGCTGCCGACAATAGCGACCATGGCGATGAGAATGACGATGATGGGAAAGGCAGCGCCGGACGGCTTATCTTCATGGTAGATCATTGATTGCTCCTGCGGCCCGGCGGCGCATAAGACACCACCGGGATAAACCGTGTTAGGCCTCGATGATGTAGACAATCGTCAGAGCATCGGGATCGACGATGACGATTCGGCCATCCGCAAGGATGAAGAAGCGGTAGCCTTCATACTGCGGAACGATCTTCACGATGCGCGTCGGCAGCCTTTCCAGTCGGATCTTCTTGGGGATGTTCGTTCCGACGGAAACCGTGAAGTCGACTTCCTTCACAGGCGCAACATGGACCTCCTTCACCACCGTTCGAATTTCGGTCTGCTGCTCGACCGAGATGTTGACGTTGGTCTTCGTCGTGTTGTTGTTGACGTTGGTTTCGGAAGAGCTTTTGTTTGTTGTTGTCGCGTTTTGGTCTGTCGACTGCTTAGACGCATCGCCGCTTTGCGTGGTGCTCTTCGTGCCTGTGGTGGCCGAACCGCTACTATCCGTGGTGCCGGACTTGGCGGCGGGCTTCTGTTCCGTCGTAGCGCCACCGCTGGCGTCTTTCGAGGTAGGTTTGGTTTCTGTCGAAGTCTTGCCGGACGCACTTCCGCTCGTCGAGCCATCGGTCGAAGGCTGCTCAGCGCTCTTTTTCATGTCAGAGCCCTGACCGGATTTCTGCTGAGAGGACCCGCCCTTGCCTGGGCAGGCGCCGGAAGCGTCAGGGGCGCAGTCGGTACCGGTCTTGGCGGAGCCCGACTGCGAGCCGGCGTCCGTGCCCGTCTGAGAGCCGGACTGGGCCTGGCCGCTGCTCTTGGTGTCCTGCTGAGCAGCCGCCGGCAAAGTTGCAAGCGGCGATACACCAAGTGACAACGCTGCCAAGAGCATGGTGAAATGGTTGCTTTTCATAATGACCTCCGAGGGTTTGGCACACGATGCCCGCCCGCATTCTCATGCGGTGCAATGCGTGACCTGATGGTTGGAAAGGGCGGCTGAAGCCGCCTGGCGGTCAATGAATGACCTGGATGACCTTCCGCGAGGAAGGTTCGACGATCACACGCTGGTCGTTGACGATCGCGTATGCATATTTCGGGTCGTCGGGAACTGGCGTCACGACCACCGTCTCCGGTAGGGGCTGTCCGACGACGACCTTCTCCTTCACCACGACCCGTGCGGTCGGGGCGGGAGCCTGCTGAACATAGGTCACCACCTGCTGCGGCGGCGGATCAATCACGCTACCTGCCACGCCGCCGACGATGCCGCCGACAGCCGCACCGACCGGGCCGCCGACGATCGCGCCCGTTGCAGCTCCACCCACTGCACCCGTCACCGTCGATTGCTGGGCAAACGTAGATGTCGATGCCAACAGGACGCCAGTGGCAATAGCTACTGATCTGATATTCATTTATTTTCCTCCTTGGATGCGGTTGGTTCCGCTGCGCAGGGAAACCGGCGAGTGGAGGAAAGTGTTCCCGAGTTAGGACTTCATACCGGGATTAAGTAAGACCTTGGTCCTAGCCGTCCGTTACTGCGTTGGGAAGCGGCTCAGCATCCGATCCTGGACGTTCTCGTGGCCGACGATCATCGCTGCAAGCGAGATGGCTTTCTCGCGGTCTGCGGCGTTTGTAATGTAGCCCTCTAGCAGGACCACAGGGCCGAGCATCCTGATATCGATGGCACTGCTATCGATATCCTGATCAGCGGAAAGGGCCGCTTTGATCGTCGCGATGGTCGAAGCCGAACTATGGCCTTGCGAGCAGCGCTCTTCGTGGTTGTAGTTATCGGGGCCGAATTTCATCTTCTCCTCCTGTCCGCCCCTCACGGACCTACACGTTACCTCAAGCTAATATGCGCCGTGGGTGCCGAGGTCGCCAGTCCGACCTAAGTCCGTCTTCCCCTCGACGCTATGGGGCGTAGATCTTCCTCTTCCTTGTTGAAAGGACGCCAGGGAGGTTTAGCGATGTTGTTGTATCCAGTCAGGACCTCCCTGGTGAAGTTTTGTCGATCCATGGCGGGCGATCGCTTTTTGGGAATAAAAGGTGGCATTCATGCAAACGATCGGGATTGTGGATTGGCATAGAAGCGAAGACTTCGCCCCTCTGATGCTTGTGATGAGCGGTCAGGAAAAGAATAGGCTGATCCGATCACTTGGCGGGATCGCCGAGGCCCTTGTCGCCGAATGGCCGACAGACGATGGCAAGGAATACATCGCGGCTGTAAAAACGTGCCTGGATGCCATTCAAGGCAACATCTCCGCAAAGACAGCGCGCGCCGCGCTCATTCGCGCTGCGGAAGAAGCCGGAATTCCCGTGATTGCTGTCGTCCACTGACGGACTGCCTTAGCGGGCGTCGCAGGATGACACTCATCGCAAAGCAACAAAGTGCTTGGCCGTAGGCAGCGGTCAGAGAGTCGAAAACGGTTCGCGCTTCGGCTCAAATGACTTCCAAATGCAATGACATGAGACGAGCCAGCGTAGCCGGTTTAAGGCCGACTGCGGCCTCTTCTTCTCCGAAAGTAGAGGGTCTACGTCAGACCAAAGTCCGTTTTCGCCCACAAAACAATGTTAGAGTGTAGGCATGTTGAAGGCGGTCTTCCAACATTGTCGGTGGCTAGGATTTGCCCGCTCCGAATTGAATGTGGGAGAACTGCAGAACTCAACAAGGCAGTCCTTCATCTGTACGAAAGTATCTTTGTCGTTGGCGTGGCGAGAGATCTGCAATGCTTTCATCTACAGAGGAGGATCGACGAGGGACCTTTAATTCTGATCAGCCTTTGGTCTCAGTGGTCATCCCGGCTTTCAACGCTTCCACCTATATTGAGCGGACGCTTCGATCCGCTCTGCGCCAGACCTACACCGCCCTGGAGATTATCGTCGTCAATGACGGTTCCACGGACGACACGGCAAAACTCGTCGAGCAGACAGCGATGTCGGACTCGCGCATCCGTCTCCTCTCCACACCTAACCGTGGTGTCGCGGCTGCAAGAAATACTGGGATCGAGGCATCATCTGGTCGATTTGTGGCATTCCTTGACGCCGACGATCTCTGGTACCGGACGAAAATCGAAAAGCAGGTGAACGCTCTCAGCCGGTTGTCCTCGCGGTGGGCTGCGGTCTACGTGCAGCATTGCCTCATCAACGAGGACGACGAGATTATTCGGCCAGGCAGTTCCGAAGTCGCAAGGGGATATATCTATGCCCGCCATCTGAATTTTAAGTATATAGGCAATGGGAGTGCGCTTCTCGTCCGACGGAATGTCGCGCTTGAAATCGGTGGGTTTGATAGCTCATATGCAGCCGCCGGTCTTGGAGGCTGCGAAGACCTCGATTTCGAGCTCAGGCTGGCCACGCGCTACTGCATCGAAGTCGTTTCCGAACGGCTGGTGGGATACCGAAAGCATCCCGGCAGCATGTCTTCCAATCACTCTCGAATGGGCAAAAGTGCTTTGGAAGTAGTTAGGCGTTCGCTGGCCGCAAATCCGAACCTCCCTCAATACGCGGTCCGGGGAGCACTCGACGCCACTCAAAAATATGCGTTTTGGGAATTTCGACAAGCTCGGGAAACATATTTGTCGCTTGTATCCATTTGGTCGATACTGCCAAAAGACCCGTATTTCGTGGTTCGGCTTGTAGTTCAGAAGGGGTTGCGCGGAATACGGCACTGTCTTCGTCTTGGGACGAGCACCGCAAACGGTGAAGACCCGCCGCGAATGAATAGGTCGAAATTCGATGGTCAATTTGCTCCGTCGTTTCCCGAATGCCCAAAGGAGACGCCGAGCTTACACCGTCATGTAATGCGTCTGACGGCTGTGGATGCGATGCTGAGTTCAACTCTTAGCCCCCAGCGAACGTCACTGAGACGGACGAAGGTGGAATGACAGGGGATAGCGGCTTGGAAAGCGGCCCGCCATGGTTCATCCCGCCTCAGTTCTCGACAACCCTCGCGAGCAACTATTCCAAGCTATCTTCGTTCCTGACGCTATGTTGATAGAAATAGATTATCTGGGTTGCGAGTTCGTCGCAGGCATCGGCGTCGGTTATTTGCCCGGTGGCGCAGATATGATCGAAGACTCTTTTACAGATCACAATATCTTCGTTCTGCAATGGTGCATCGGTTGCAGCGAAATCAGCTTTGGTCATGGTGGACATCTCCCACGAAGTTGCCTGAGTTTCTAACATCGAGCCAGAACCCAGGATGAAGGGGAAACCGCTGCTGTCGTGCGAACCACGCTCGCGAGGGTAGGCGCCACTTCAGTGTAGATCCGAATCGTCAAGCATCGGCGGCCAGAGGTTTCGGGACTTTCCACTCGGAAAGCATCCGGGTCGACTGGTCTGGCCTCCCGAAGAGATAGCCCTGCCCTGTCTCGCATCCGAGCCGATGTAGCACGTCGGCCTCCAGTTCATTTTCGACGCCTTCGGCGACGATCTGCAGTTTCAAGCCGCGCGCCAGCGAAATGATCGCGCGGACGATCTCCAATACAGTCGGATTTCCGTTCATTCGCCGGACAAAAGACTGGTCGATCTTGAGTTTGTCGACAGGAAGATCGGCAAGGTAGCTCATCGACGAGTAGCCGGTCCCGAAGTCGTCCAAGGCAATGACCACCCCGGTTTCGCGAAGCGATCGCATCTTTGCGATGACAGCTCCACCGTTGCCGAGGAAGGCCGATTCCGTCAGTTCGAGGCACAAACGGGAAGAAGGAAGTCCGCTGCCGGACAAGGCTTGCCTTACATCGGCCTCGATATCGGATTGCTCAAACTGAAGCGCCGAGACGTTGACGGCGACACCGAGCTCACCAGGCCACGCGGCCGCCTCGGTACAAGCTTCGAACAGCGTCCAGCGGCCGATATCGCAGATCAAGCCGGAAGATTCCGCGATCGGGATGAACTCGGCCGGCGATAGCAAGCCGAATTCCGGATGGTTCCATCGGATCAAGGCCTCCGCGCCGACAAGGTGACCGGTCGTAAATTCGATCTGCGGCTGGAACAGCAGGAAGAACTGCCGGGTCCGAAGAGCGTCGCGCATATCCCGCTCCAGCCGGCGCGACCGAGCCTGGCGAACGGCGATAGAGGGATCGAAAGAAGACCATCGCCTGCCTGGCGCGGCCTTTGCGGCATCCAGAGCGGATTCGGCGGCGTTCAACAGGGCGCCAGGGGCCGTGTCGCCTGAGCGAGATATTCCGAGGTGGACCGAGATCGGCAAGGCCGCGCCGGTGAGGTGTACAGGCTCCTCGAATAGGGCCAAAAGACCATCGGCAAAATCTTCGATGGGAAGGGCATCTGTCGCGGCGGTGGCGATGCCAAAATGGTCGCGGTCCAACCTTGCCAGCAAATCACCGGCGAATGCATTCCCAAGCCGCACTGCCACGGCTTTCAGGAGCTCGTCGCCGACGTCGCACCCAAGCGTGGCGCAAAGGTAGGAGAAACGTTCGATATTCAGCACCGAGACGCGGCTCCCACCCTCAAGTCTTGCTAGTCGATACGCGAACTCCCGACGATTGAGCAGCCCGGTGAGCTCGTCCCGCTCGGAGAGCGTCTTCATCCGCTCTTCATAATCATATCGGGCGGTGATGTCCCGTATGATGAGGCAACCGGCAAATCGCGATCGCGCCGTGGCTAGATGCGCATCCGGCTGTTCAATTGGCGAAATCGTGACGGAGGCCTCGTAATACCCAGCCTGCGCAGCGAAATCGACAAGGGCAGTGTGCACCTTGCCCGGTTCGGCCTCGTGCTCCGAGACCAGCCTGCGCACGATGTCGATAACCGCGGTCTCCGTGCTGCCGAGAAGCGAGGCGCCGATCTCGGCTCCCAGTACCACCCTTGCAGATTCGCTCGCTTCGATGATCCTCAGACCGCTATCGAATGCGACGACACCATCGGAACTGTCGGCGATGATCCGTCTTATCAGGCGTCGGGTGTTTCGAGCCTCGGTACTGGCGATGGCGATAAGCATTCGGCCGAGGTCGACGCGCTCGTTCAGGGCGAGCATCCAGGCGAGCAGCAGCGTCAACCACGGCACCGCCGTTCCGACAAGGATCGCATACCGCCACTGCAGCAGGAACGCGCCGATCTCCCCGACGGCAACGATCGCCAGTGCGACCGCCATCATCGTGACAAGGCCGGTTGAACGGCTGCGGATGACGCCGACGATCAGCAGGGCCGTAAACAAGAGTTCCAGCGGAACCTCATCGACCATCCTGAGGGAACGGTTCTGGAGCAGGGTCTCACCCGCGAGCACGTGAATGAGCGGGCCGGCGATGGCGCCGTAGACGGGGACGGCGAAAATGTCTTTGAGCTCGGCTGCCGACGCTCCCACCACCACCGAGCGGTCTCTGATTGCCTCAGCCGGCACGGTTCCGTTCAGTACGTCGGACAAGGAGAATGTCGGAACGGTGTCTGGTCTTATCGAGTAGTCGATCCGCAGGGAACCGGCACTGCCGTCGATCCTGCCAAGGGCTGCTGCGGCGGATTGGGTTGGGTTCCCATCGAGCTGGCTTCCCAGATCGAAACGGCGGACGATCCCGTCTGCATCCATCGTTACATTGGCGAACACAGGCCATGCATTCTGAAGGAGCTGCGGGATCGGCCTTGTCACCGCCGTCACAGACGATGACGCCATCTCCTGCTGCCGGAACACCGGCAGAAGAACCCCTCCTCCGGATTTCGCGAGCGCCGCGGCCAGAATCTCGTCCTCCTCAGTGTTGGAGAGGGCGCTGAAATCGACGTCGAGGAAGACGTCCTTGACGCCCGAGGCGACCAGCTTATCGAGCAGCGTCGCGTAGATGCGCCGCGGCCAGGGCCATGTTCCAACGGCGTCGAGGGAGCGCTTGTCGATCGCAATGAAGACGATGTTGCCCGTGGCGGTGCGAGGCGCCCATTCGAAGCGCTTGGCGAAAAGACTGTTGTTGATCCCCTGCACGAGGCCGACGCTGGATCCCGCCACCGGCAGCGCCAGCATGACGGCGATCAGCAGAAGACGAACCGTGATCGTGCTGATGCCGTTGGAGAAATAGTCCCCAGCCGCCTTCCTATCCCTCACTTGTCCTTGCCTTTACCGTGACCGCCGCCGTTACCGTTGCCACCGCCGTTATTATCGCCCTTGCCGCTGTTGCCATTGCCGTTGTTGCCATTCCCGCCGTTGCCGGAATTGCCGTTGCCGTCCCCACTGTTACCGCTGTCACCGGAATGACCGTTGCCATTGCCGTTGCCGTTGCCTCCGGAATTGCCCTTGCCGCCGCTGTTGCCGTTTCCGTTCCCGTTGCCACCGGAATTGCCGTTGCCATTGCTGCCGCTATTGCCATTTCCGCTGTTGCCGTTGCTGTTATCATCGTCGCTCGCGTTGGAACCGGTGGTCTTGCTTGTTGCCGAAGAGTTGCTCCAGGCTTCGGAGGTGGCACCGGCGAGTTTCGTGGTGCCGACGGCCGGAATCTGGGCGACCGACGGCGCAACCGAGGTGATCTCGGGCTTGGATAGCCGGCCCGCCACCGTCATGCCCGCCTTCTTGTCGACAGTCGCGCTCTGACCCGGTGCCACATTCGACCGCTGGCCGCTGGAGAAGGAGGAGACCTGAACCAGGCCGCGATCCACGGCGACGGACGCCTTCGCCCTATCGACCGTCACGTGAAAGATCGTTCCCTTCACAACGGCCGCGAGGTAGGGCGTCTGTATCGCGGTATGCGGCTGGCTCCGCTTCTCGATTTCAAGGTCCAGCAAACCGACCTGTTGGTAAATCTGAGTCTTAATCGCAGCCGATTCATTGGTAGTGATGGCGGCAAGTGTGTTTGGCTGGAAGGTGATGCTCTCCACACCCCTGGCAAGCTGAACTCGCCCACGCGGGCCTGTGGAGACCCATGCCCGATTGGGCACCACTTCGCCAGCGCGCAGGTCCTGCCAGTGCGTCCTGTCGACGGTATACTTCACTTGATCTGTCGCCTTGACCACCCGCCAATCATCGGCAGCAGCAAAGACGGCTGTCGGCAGCACGATCAATGCTGCGATCAGAATTCGAAAAATTTTCGACATGAATGCTATCCCTCATCCTTGGGACAAGTGAAGCATGTTCCAATTAAGAATGATTATAAAACCGGGTGATGATTCTAGGAATTGTATGATGAATGCCCGGACGCTCGGCCGGAGGATCGCAGATCCGCCGGGCCAACGAGGGTGGGCAACGACACCGGCCAATTATGCCGCTCGCGTTGTCAACGCGGTGGCTCCGTCGCTTGGAAGTCCAGGCCGGGAACCATGTTCATTTCCAACTTCTTACCCATTCATTGAGCGTTTGCGTCGTGCAGCCGAGCTTGGCGGCGATCGAGGAACCCCTGCCCACCGCGAGGAATATTCCCCTTCGTGATCCAAAACAATGCGTTACACCGCATCTCGACAGATCTCATGTGACTTGCACGGCGCGGTCTTTTCATTGCGCCGTCGTGCCGGTCCTCCCGCTCTGTGAGATACACCTGTCTCGACGTTCTCGATCGGCTCAAACGACTTCGATGTTGTCGTCGCCGACTCCGCAAGCCCGCTACGGGGTCGGGATAAACCGAGGAAAAAGGGACTATCGCCAGGAGCGTGCCATCTTAGGCGTTCACATCGGCATTGTCGCCACCGCACCACCGCCGAAGTCGGTCGCGATTGCGCCGGGGGACCGCGTTCACCCGGACACGGCGCCCACCAAGCTCGACCGCCATATAACAGATGCTAAGCGACACGAAACTGGGATTCGTGGACGAAGGATTTCAGAGGCCCGCCCATGGCTCAGGCTATGGCAGCCTTTTGTGATGTGTTCCCCGCGCTGGGATGACCACTGTTGGCGCATTCATGCCATCAATCTCATGGGGATAGTTATCGGAACTGCCTGTCGCGCTTGGTCAATGTGGAAGGAAAAACACCGCTTACGTTCACGTCCCCGTTGTTGCGAGTGCAGTTGCAGGAATCATCGCGGAAACGGCTCGAGCATGATCGGGCAGGGAAACAACGAAGGTGGAACCCTCGCCTCTCTGGCTTCGAACACTCAGCTGCCCGCCATGAAGTTCTATCAGCTGCTTGACCAAATTCAGCCCGATGCCTGGAAAATAGCGCTCGAAGATCGTCCAGACCTCTTGAGCAGACATGCCGCCGCCGCCATGCGCGCATCTAATGCATTGATCGTTTGTTGCGCACCCGCGGGTGGTCCGACAAATGCCCCTCCGTCCCGACGGCCCTGTCGCATTCTGCCGTCGGACGCGACGCTCGCTGATAAGACGAACCCTCGTCGTCATCAGCTCGCCATTCGTCCCGTTTCCTCAACGGGAGACCCGGCGACCTTAGGCAGCGGGCGCGTAGCGCTTGACCGAGCTTGTCACAGAGAGTGCTGGGCCACTCCTTCCCTCAACTTTAAACCGGGAGATCAACCGCGAGAGCGAGAGTACTTCTTCGGCAAGCCGGCTGGTGCTTGCCGTTGCCTCTTCGACCATGGCCGCGTTCTGCTGCGTGACCTGGTCCATCTGATTGACAGCAGTATTGACTTCGGAAAGGCCGGTCGTCTGTTCTCTTGCGGCAATCGCGATCGAGTGGACGTGGTCGTTGATTTTCGTCACCTGGTTCTGGATAAGACTCAGCGCATCACCCGTGGCCGTTACCAGTTTCACGCCGGTCTGAACCTCTTGGCTTGAGCGGGTAATCAGTTCCTTGATGTCCTTTGCGGCGCGAGCGGAGCGTTGAGCAAGCTCACGGACTTCCTGCGCAACCACTGCGAAACCCTTGCCGGCCTCGCCGGCGCGGGCCGCTTCGACCCCGGCGTTAAGCGCCAACAAGTTCGTCTGAAAGGCAATCTCGTCGATGACGTTGATGATTTGACCGATTTCGCCGGAGGCCTGTTCGATACGGCCCATGGCCGCGACCGCATCCGTGACCACCGCACTCGATTGATCCGTGCTTTTGCGCGCCTCGCCCACCATGTGATTGGCTTCCGCAGCTCGATCCGTAGAATTCTTGACCGCTGACGTAATCTCCTCGAGACTTGCAGCCGTTTCTTCCAATGACGCCGCCTGCTGTTCGGTGCGCTTGGAGAGATCGCCGGCCGCATTGCTGAGCTCGCCGGTGCCGGAATTGATCGTATCGATCGCGACCCTGACTTCTGCCATCACAGTTCTCAGGCCGTCCATTGTCGCATTCACATTGTGCTTGAGCTCGCCGAACGCACCCTGGAACTCGCCACGCATTTCCTCGGTCAGGTCCCCCTGGGCGAGCGCGGCGATCACACGTTGGATCTCGCTGACACCGCGATGGACCGAGGTCACGAGCTCGTTGACGCTTGCAGCGAAACGGTCGAGATCCAGATTGTCATAGCTTGTCTGTATTCTGTGGGTGAAGTCGCCAGCTACAGCGGCAGCAACGACGCTCGAGATGTTGGAGGAAAGATCAGCACTCTTGGCTTGCAAGGCACTTTCCTGGGCGTTGAGAAGCCGCATTTTGATGCCGTTCTGCTTAAACACCTCCACCGCGCCGGCCATGCCACCGATCTCATCGGTGCGGCTCGCGAACGGTACGGTCGTTTCGAGGTCGCCGTCGGCCAGTCGTTTCATGCTCCCTGTCAACTCACCGATCGGGCGAGCAATCGCCTTGGAACCAAAGATCGCTGAAGCGACCAGCGTCGCTATGACAAGAAATCCCATTCCGAGGCTAGCCTGCAGCGCCAAATGAGATGCCGCCGCCATCTGATTTCCCGCTTCGTCCGCTTTCCCCTTGGCTGCGTTTACGCATTCGTCGAGTAGCGATCCAATCTCGTCTGCAACGCCCAGAAGCTTGCCTTCAGCCGACTTTTCGCCCACTGAGGCCTCGGCGCTGCTGGCTGAATTACTCAACTTTGCATCGGCGGCCTTTGAAAGCCCTTTGAAGTCGTTCATCCACTGAGCTGTCAAATCGGAAACCTTTGACACTCGGTCCTTATTGGCCTGGAGCGTCATGCTGGCGCTCGCGCTGGCCAGATATTTGACAACCGATTCATGCCGCTTGGCGACATAGTCGCGCGCCTTGGTCGCTTCGTCAGGGGTCTCTGCCAGGCGCAGTTCCAACATTCCCATTACCATTCCGCGCAACGATGCCTTTGCATCAACCAAGTCGCGGGAGAGGACCAATTGCATTCGACCGAAATCGGAACTCTTGCCGACCGAGTTGTCACCGACAAAGACGGCTGCCAGCAGCGCTGCAACCATGATGATGCCGGCTGCAGACATGGCTGTCAGCTTGGCACTGATACGGGCGAAAAGCTTAGATGGCATCGCTATCCTTCCTGTCGCACAGGCGTCTTTACGCCCGGTGCTGACGCAACCGATCAACAAGCTGGATAGGTCTGTTCCAGCCGCATGCGCATTCGGAACTACTCCACACGCTCTACCACGAGGTGGTTGGTTAAGATTATGACAAATAACTTAAGTTTCTATTGAGCATGCGTCGGCGGCTAATGGCACCCATCAATTCAATTTGCTTGTACCCAAGGTGGAACGTCATAACAGCGCGCAATTCACTTCGGTGGATGCGACACTGAGTTCAACTCTCAGCCCCCAGCGAACGTCACTGATGCGGACGAAGCTGGAATGACAGTGGAATCGCGGGTCGTGGAAGCAGGGCCGCGATCCTTTCAAGATACTTGATGACTTCGATTACCGCGCGGTCTTCGGATTGATGAGCACACGCCTTTTGCGGTTATTCGCAAGGGGCGATTTAGCCGGCCGGACAAAGCTCAAGGCGCGAGACGCCCGCCGCAAGACTGACCCCAGTGCCGGTTTCGGCGCTGAGGGGCTCCACCAGTGCTCCCTCCGCGTTCCGATAAGAGCGCCTTACAGCGCATCTGGGGAAACCTTGCGTGGCTTGCTCGGGGCGGTCTTTTCAGCACGCTGTCGTGCCGGTCCTCCCGCGCTGACCAGATTGTGCGCGGTGTTAATCAGGCCGATGTGCGAAAAAGCCTGAGGGAAATTGCCGAGAAGGCGCCGACCGACGACGTCGAACTCTTCTGAGAGTAGGCCTAGGTCGTTACGAAGACTGAGCAAGTGGTCGAACAAGTTCTGCGCATCCCGCCGCCGCCCAGTGAGCACATAAGCATCAACCAGCCAGAAGCTGCAGGCCAGAAATGCTCCTTCCCTGCCACCGACACCGTCGTCGGTCCGGTTCGTCGAATAGCGCATGACCAGGCCGCCCTGCAGGAGCTCCCGCTCAACTGCAGCGATTGTACCAATGATGCGCGGGTCGTCGGCTGGTAAAAAGCCCACCTGGGGCATCAGCAGCAGGCTCGCATCTAGCGTGTCACCGCCGTAATATTGGACAAAGCTGTTCTTTTTCTCATCGAAGCCGCTGGCGCAAATTTCCTCATGAATTTGTTGGCGCACCTCACGCCACTTCGCCACCGGGCCTTCAAGCCCGTACCGCTCCGTGCAGATGACGGCGCGGTCGAATGCCACCCAGGCCATCATGCGCGAGTGGGTGAATGCGCGCGCTGGCCCACGCACTTCCCAAATTCCGTGATCCGGCGTCTGCCAAGCAGTCACCAAGTGAGCAAGAAGTACCTTTTGCAGCCGCCAGGCCTCCTCTTGCGACTGCAGCTCGGCATCGCGCGCTGCGTTGAGGGTATCGATGAGTTCGCCATAGACGTCGATTTGCACCTGACTGGCAGCGGCGTTGCCGATCCTGACCGGAATGCTTCCCTCATATCCTTTGAGCCACGACACTTCGAACTCGGGGAGCCAACGCTCCCCCGCGATCCCGTACATGATCTGAAGCTGTTCCGGAGCACCCGCAACTGCGCGCAGCAGCCATTTCCGCCAATCCTCTGCCTCTTGGCGATATCCCGAATTTAGCAACGCATAAAGCGTCAGTGCTGAATCGCGCAGCCAGCAGTAACGATAGTCCCAATTTCGTGTCCCTCCGATCTTCTCGGGAAGCGAGGTGGTCGGCGCAGCGACAATCCCGCCCGTCGGGGCATAAATCAGCATCTTGAGCGTGATGAGCGAGCGGACCACCGGCGCGCGCCAGACTTCCGGCATATCTTCAAAGCTGCCGTGCTTCACCCATTCCCGCCACCAGGTTGTCGCTCGATCGAGTTCCTCGTGGCGATCGCGGACAAAGTGTGGCTGGTCGCTGGAAGGATGATACGACATCGTCAACGGCACCGCGTCGCCGGCCGCAACGGAGAAGCGGGCGTAAGTCTTCATGTTGCGGCCCTTGAGCTTCAGATCAGTATGAAGTTCCACTGCGTTGGGCCCGGCGATCGCGCTCAGGCCGTAGTCCTTGCGCCGCACCCACGGCACAGCCTGCCCGTTTTCGAACCGGAGCACGAGTTCCATCTCCATGTCGACAGTGCCAGAAACACCGGTCACGATGCGGACCACATCCGCATGGCGGTCGCCTTCATTGATCGGCATAAAATCAGTGAGCGTAACGACGCCGGTCGCCGTTTCGAACCGGGTTTCCAAAATTGCAGTGTCGGGAACGTAGCGCCGGCTTGTTTTCCTTCTACCCACTGGCGCGATCTTCCAGCGGCCGTTATCGGCGGTGCCGAGAAGTGCGGCGAAGCAAGCAGGTGAATCGAAACGCGGCAGGCATAACCAGTCGATCGATCCATCCTTACTCACAAGCGCGGCGGACAGCATATTTCCAATTAGCCCGTAGTCTTCGATGCGCCCGGCCATGTCCCTATCACCCGCCATGCGCAAAGGAGGGGTAGTCGGTCATGCCGCCATCCACAAAGATCGTCGTCGCGGTGACGTAGCTGGCGGCATCAGAAGCCAGCATGATGGCGATGTTTGCAACATCCTCGGGCTCGCCTATACGGCCCAGTGGGATCTTCGTAAGCAAATCCCTATAACCCTGGGCATCCTGCCAGACTGCCTGATTGATTGGCGTACGGATCGCCCCCGGCGCGATGCAAAGAACGCGAACGCCATGCGGCGCCGCTTCCTGCGCTAGCGATTTGGACATCATAGAGACACCCGCCTTGCTAGCCGTATAGGCGCTATAGCCGGCCCAGGCGATCACCTCATGAACGCTTGTGGTGTTGAGTACGACGCCCGACTTTTGAGCGACCATGCGTTTCAGGGCCTCGCGGGCGCACAAATATGTTCCCTTCAAGTTGACGTCGACGACCTTGCTCCAGGCACCGGTTTCGGCTTCCCAGCCGAGCGCGCGCTCGCCGTCGATACCGGCGTTGTTTACCAGTATGTCGATGCCGCCCCAGGCATCATCGATGGCACCGAACATCGCCTCAACCGCTTTGGGGTCGCTGATATCGGCCCTAAGTTGACGAGCCTCGCCACCAGTGGCGCAGATTTCTTCAACGAGCTTATCGGCTTGTTTCGGGTTAACGAGATAGTTGATCGCAACTCGTGCCCCCTCGGCAGCGAATGCCTTCGCGATCGCGGCGCCCAGACCGGAATTGCCTCCTGTTACGAGAACACGCCTATTGGTCAGCCCGAGATCCATTATTGCCGCTCCACATGCCACGACCCGGTAACGTCGGAAGAAAGTGCGTTGTTCCAGGGCAGCGGACGGGCTCAGCCGAGCGGTGGAACAAACGAGACCGCCAGCGATTTATTTGCACCGAGCCGGCGGCAGAACCGCTTGAGACGGCGTGGGATGTTATGAGGCCGCTGTGAGCGAACATCGTATAGACGAAAGAAGCGCCGCCCCTGAACCTTCGAAATCACGCCTGCTTGAAATCCTGGGACCTGGCCTCATTACAGGCGCATCGGACGACGACCCAAGCGGAATAGCAACATATTCCCAGGGAGGGGCACAGTTCGGTTATGTTACGAACTGGACTTTGCTGTTGACGTATCCGTTAATGGTCGCCGTCCAGATGATCAGCGCGCGGATCGGAAGGACCACCGGACGCGGATTGGCAGGAAGCATTGTGCGCTGCTACCCGCCATGGGTGGGGATCGCGATTACCGGGCCGCTATTAGTTGCCAATATCATCAACATCGGTGCGGACCTCGGCGCCATGGGAGATGCGGCGCATCTGCTTTTGGGAGGGTATGCGCTCATCTACGTCGCCGCATTCGGCACCACATGCATCCTTCTCCAGGTATTCGTTAAATATGAACGTTACGTCGCCTTCCTCAAATGGCTGAGCCTGGCATTGCTTTCCTACATCGCCACGCTTTTCGTCGTCCATGTCGATTGGGCAAGCTTTGCGCGAGGTTTGTTCATCCCAAGTTTCACGTCCGGCCCAAAATACTGGTCGGTGATCGTCGCGATCTTTGGGACGACGATAAGTCCCTATCTGTTTTTTTGGCAGGCCTCTCAGGAGGCGGAAGACTTGAAGGAAAAGCCTGACGCAGAACCATTGATCGAACATCCGCGGGAAGCGAAGGCAGCCAATGAACGCATTACGCTGGACACGCTGATCGGCATGGCTGCATCGAATATCGTCGCGCTCGCCATCATGACAACGACCGCTGCGACCCTGAACAAGGCTGGCGTGACGAACATCGAGAACTCCGTCGACGCCGCGAAGGCCATCGAACCACTGGCGGGGAAGTTCGCCGAAGTCATCTTTGCGACTGGCATCATTGGAACCGGACTACTGGCCGTGCCTGTCCTTGCCGGGTCGGCAGCGTACGCCGTAAGCGAAGTGGCGCATTGGAAGGTTGGCCTTTCTCGTGAACCTCGCGAGGCAAAGGCCTTCTATACCACCGTCGCGGTGGCTACGATTGTCGGCATGGTGCTTAACTTTACGCCGGTACAACCAATGACGGCGCTGTTTTGGAGCGCGGTCATAAACGGCGTTGTTGCCGTTCCAGTCATGGTCGTCCTGATGCTGATCGCCTCGGATCGAACGATCATGAAACAGTTTGTGATTGGCAAGATTTTGAAAATTCTCGGATGGGCGACCTGCCTTGCGATGTGTGGCGCCGTAGTCGGCATGGCAGGGACGGCCTTTCTTTAGGCCAACCCCGAGGCGGCGACGGGTGACGGGCACCATGCACAAAAGGCTGACGCCAAGGTGGCCTCTTGAATGCTTTGATTGCAGACGAACCCTTCATCGCTGTCGGCGACCTGCTGCTCATCCCGGTGGCGAAGAACTCCACGAAGGCTGACTCGGGAATGTCCGACGTCCTCGCATCCGAATGCCCAAAGGCGACGCCGCGGCTACGCCGTCACCTGATGCGACTGACTGCGGTGGATGCGACGCTGAGTTCAACTCTTAGCCCCGAGCGAACCGCGTTTGAGACGAAGGTGGAATGACTGGGGAACCGCGAGCCTGAAGCAGGCCCGCGATTCTTTCAAGTTACTGGTAGACTTCGATTACCGCGCGGGTCTTCGGATTGACGAGCACACGCTTCTTGTTGACGACCACATAACCGTAATCAGGTTGATCAGGGATTGTGTGGATCTCGACTGTGTCAGGAAGCGCCGTACCGACTGCAACGTCACCTTCAAACGTGGCGGATGGCGTTTCCTGTTTCATGACATAGGTTTTGACCTCGCCAGGGACGACGACCGTCGTCGTCTGCGCGACCGCCGCTCCCCCAAGTGACAGAAACAGCGATGCGGCAGAGATGACCAGTATTTTCATGTTATCCTCCCAGGATCTTGAGTGTCCCGGCAAAACGCTACCGATAAGATATAGTTCCTCCGCTGCACGGAATGACTGCGGGCATGTTCGAATAGTCTCGTCCGCCTCTGTTTGCCGGGGAGACCATTCTTACGGGAACATCACGGCTTCGATGGTAATGCGGCAGTGTCCGGTATAGTATTAAGGTCACCCGCTCGTGGCTTGATGGATACGGCGCAATATGGTCAAGACCCCCTTTTCCAATTCCAGTCGCGCCAGGGAACGCTTCCTCGAAGCCATCCTCCAGAGTGCCATCGAATATGCGATCATCTCCGTGGATCTCGATCACAGGGTGACCACATGGAATGAGGGAGCCCGCAGGATCCTCGGATGGGACGACACTGAAATCATTGGCCAGCCCGTCGGCGCAATTTTCACGCAGGCAGACCGCGAGACTGGGGTTCCCCAGCGGGAAATGACCGCTGCTTTGACCGCGGGCCACGGAGACGATGAACGATGGCACGTCCGAAAGGACGGCTCGTTATTCTGGGCATCAGGCCAGCTCATGGCGCTGAGGTCGGATGATGGCGAACTCGAAGGTTTCGTGAAGATTCTCAGGGATCGAACTGAGCAGCGAGAAAATGAGCAGCGACAACGCGTCCTTATGCACGAGCTCTCGCATCGCATCAAGAATACGCTGGCCGTCGTCCAGGCCATTATCAGCCAGTCGTTCAGAAGCGCCGTCGGCATGGAGGATGCGGAGCAGTCGATATCGGCGCGCATCAACGCCTATGCCCACGCGCATGACATTTTGCTGCAGAAGAACTGGCTGTCAGCGACCATGGACACGATCGTCGAGGCGACCGCAGTCAATCTCGGACTTGGGCCGGACCGTCTCAAAGCAAGTGGTCCCACAGTCACGCTGACCCCCCAGGCGGTGTTAGCGTTCTCTCTCGTGCTGCACGAGCTTGTCACGAACGCGACGAAATACGGGGCCCTGTCGGTTGATACCGGAGTGATCGAAATCGAGTGGTCTCTGCGTCAGGAAGCGGGCGCCGACCACCTCGACCTCCGTTGGCGAGAGCGCGGCGGTCCGACTGTGGAAGCTCCGAAAAGGAGGGGCTTCGGCTCCCGGCTCATCAATTCCAGCCTGTCTGCGTTCGGAAAAGTCTCTGTTGATTATGCCCCGACAGGCCTGACCCTCAGCCTCGACGCGTCGCTCCAGAGCCTGCAAGATCAAAATTGCTCCGACTCTCCAATTTAGGTGCGGCGCCTACCTTGCAAATATTTGCTCCGCGCACGCGAGAACGATGACGCCGACCACCGAAGCCTCCGAGGGCCGGTCATGGCGCCTGGTATCGCTCGCTGATGCACCACACAGACGTCGCTACGGCCTGATCGTGCCTTGATGGAAAAACATTTGCCACTTGAGCCCGTCGTGTTTCCAGACGGAGCTTCGCAGCACACGCCGCTTTGAACCATTTGGATAAGAGCGCTCTGTCTCGTAGGTCAGAAGCACAGCGTCATTCGAGATAGGCTTCAGGACGTAGTTCGCTGATCGGAGATCGCCTTCATCGATACCGTCCTCTTGCACAAGAAGATCGATGATAGTTGTTCGGTCGTATACACTGCCAGAAGCTCCAAACTCCACAAAACCTTCCGCGAGCAAAATCTCGACCGCCTCCCTGCAACCCCTTATCTCTTGGCGGTGAAGAGCCTCTTCAAGAGACTGGATTTCCTCAAGGCTAGGAACCCTGGTCAATGCTGGCACCTCATAGGTATACCAACTGAATTTACCAACGGTGCAGCTCCATGCAACCATCGGACCTGCGTTTCTTCGGTGGCGCTTGCTCCATAATGCGGGAAAAATTCGAGTGCGGCGGCCGGCAGTTTGTGCGAGGCCTGCTAGTCTGGCCCGACGTCGTAAAAGCTGAACGTTCGTGTACGGCCTCCGAGAGCATCTCTAAGGCTTCCTGGGATCGCGGCGCGGGGATTCGCATCTCGGCCGATAATACGCGCAGTGTGCTGCGCCATTTATTCCCGTGGCTGGAAGCCAATCGATCACCTCAAGCGTTCAGTGGAAGGTAGGCCCGCTCGCGACGCGATGCGTTCTTGCGCGGGCGTTCTTGGCTGCCATGGACAGCGCATCCACTATTCTTTCGGGGTTCGTCCGCCTGGTGACGACAGGGCGCCCCTCCGGGTTCTCGATGAGGCCAGGATTCACGGTGAAATAAACCACCCCAAGTCCGAACCCGGAAAAGAGCGCGCGGGCAATGGACGGCCCGGTGAGTCCATCCCCAAGCCGGACGTCGATGATGGCGATGTCTGCTTCGGCGCCGAGCTCCAGAGCCTCTGACATAGTCCCCGCGATGCCAGTGATTTCGAATCCGGCGTCGATCGCGACGTCCTCGATCGCCAGAGCGATTCCCAATTCGTCTTCGACGATGAGCAGGCGCATGATTCGTCTCCGGGGCTCCAAAAATCGGCGGGGCGCTCTTTGGCGTCGCCAATCGAAAACACTCCCCCCCCACAAGCGGTTCCACGTGTAAGACTTGAGTCGGAGCTATCCCCCAACCAAGGTCCGAGATCCGGGATTCCACTGACAACATCATCCTCACACGCGGGAGAAGGCCGTCCGAGAGCCGGCTACACGCCTTGAATTCCAGTACCGCAGCCCCCTTCTCCATCGAAGACCGCGCCGGAGCGTAGACGATCTTCGGCGGCACCCACTCGACGAGCAGCGGAGGCCTTCCCTCGCCGCCCGCCTCGAGGACGCGCCAGCGTCTGGGCGCAGGGCGCCGTCGTTTCAGTCGATCGTCCAGTCGACCTCGTCGCGGCCGCAGAAACATCCCTGGGCACTATGAGGGTGGATTGGATTCCCCGTTCCCGTTTGCAGGCGGCGCACCATGAGGCATGTTCATTTATAAGAATTCTGATATCTTCCGCGCTCGAACGGGAGTGAGCGTTATGTTTACCGCGAGTTTGATTCCGGAAGCCTATTACTGGGCGCGTTCAGCAAAGCACTTCGACGGGAAGCTCACCGTTGTGAAAGTCTCGACTGTCTTCGGAGAAGATCCCAACTATTGGACCCTTGCACTGCTGGGCACCGACCAGCACGCAATGCCATGCGATTTCGAAATCATCGGACCATTGGCACTCCCGGAGGAGAACTCCTTGCGGCAAGCCGCCGAGTAGTATTTTCGAACGCAACCGAACCGGTTCTTTAAAAGGCTTATCCCGTTCGTACAGGAGCGGAAGATTGGGCTGGGCGGGATCTCGGGGCCGGCGCGGACGACTGCGAACTGAAAATTGATGGCCGCCCAACGTACAGGAGACTCTTTGCTTAGGGTTTAGCAAGTGATCGCTGAGCGGCCGAGCTAACAATAGCAAACTGTTAATACAAATTGTAGTTATAATCTTCGCGTTATGCTTTTCTACCTTGCTTTGAATTTAGTAGAACCTAATAAAAATGCGGAAACAATGACATATAAATATAATATTAATTGCAAATGGTGGAGAAAGGAGCATTATTTTTCGAATGCGCGAAGACGCGCTGTAGTAAACACCCCTCCATCTTGATCCCGCCTTGGCGGGTTTTTCTTTACTACTATTCGAGCCAATGATGACCGCCCTTGCTCGCTCTAGGCCGCGCAATGCATGAATCAAATGCTTGCGTTGGAACTTTTCTTTATTTTCCGGGTTGCGAATACATGGATGTGCTTGCTACGTCGCACGTCCGTGTTTGTCCAACTAGACCCCGCGCGAATGCGGGGCTTTTTTCGACGGCGGACCGCCTTGGCTGCGGCTGCTATCTACGCTTCTCGAAAAAATTGATCATATTGGGAACTCTAATCGCAAAGGGGAGTTTGAGGCTTGGATGCGCTAGGTCCGCTCCCAAGCAACTCGGCGCAGCCAGCTTTCAATGCACTCTAAACTAGCCCCGCGTGCTGAACTGACCCCCGAAGTTGGGTGTCCAACTTTCGGGGGTCAGTTCAGCACGCGGGGCTTTTTTTGTTCGCGGTCGCCTCCGCTCCGGGAACTCCCCAGGTCGTTATGGGTTTTGACGATGGGCCGCGCGGCTATCTCCGCACGTAGCTTTTCGTTCCGGCGTCGGTCATGCAGTACCTTCCTCCGCGCGGACCCGTGCAATACGCGCCGGACCGGCAGGAGCACTCCCCGGCCATGGCGGGCGACATCTGGGGCGAAGATCCGCCTAGAAGGCCAGCAGCAGCTCCGGGATAGCCCGTACAAGATTTCTTGCTGGCGCTTACGGAGCCATCATTGCAGATGAATGTGTCGCCACGGCAGCCCGCAACACCGCCCTTGCTTCCGCTGCAAGGCGTGTTCGTGGCTCCAGCAGGGTCGGCTGCCAGCGACACCGTCGCAAGAAGGATCCATAACGCTCGCAAGCATCGACGCACACTGCATGTCGGCTCACCTCCTCCCGCCCTTCTCACCCCAGAACCGCCTCGCCGCCGGCTAGCATTCCATCGCGGATGCGCAGTTTGGCCGACGCCTTCAAAACCTCGATTCTGGAAACGATCAACTCACGCAACTGGCTGCTTGTGGACTTGAATCCCAAACCGCGCGCGATCGCGTTGACCGCTTCGTCCTCGGTCGCACCCAGGCCTGTCCCGACCACCGAGACTAGACCTTGATCGATCTCCATAGGCGGGATCATTTCGATCCGACGGAGGCCAGACGACGATACGAGGCTGCGATCACGTAGGCGAATTTCCGCCCCCGGCCATAACAGGAACTCGCCCGAGCGATAAACGTGGGCCCTACCAACCGTAACGTCGATCGCATGCCCGACATGACTTCTGATCCTATTACCCGCCTGCTGCAGACCCCATGCGCTTCGAACACGTGTGATCACCTCGTCCATATGAACGGGGCCCTCGACTTCGACGGTATTCTTCACCAGTTCCGACAGGATGCTGATTGGCGCCTCATGGAGTTCCGTCTTTCGCTGTGGCGAAAGCGTCGCCTCCTCGTACATTGGGGTCGAGCTTTCGAACGAGGCCTGCTGAAGGCCAATCTCCGTGACGTCGGCGCGCTCGATCGTTACGACTTCGACGGGGACTGCCCATTTCGCACGGTTGCTCACGGCAACGGATGCGGCGTCCGCCTTCGCGCGTTCGATGGCCGTGACGAGGCGCTCGAGCTCGGCCTTGGGGCGCTGGAACCAGTCGGCGCTCCAGATCCGATAAATGGTCCATCCGTGATCCTCGAGAACCGCCTGGCGAAGACGATCCCGGTCTCTCGCCGACCGCGAGTCATGGTAGGCAGCGCCGTCGCATTCGATGCCGAGGATGTACTTGCCGGGAACCTGCTCGTCGGCAACGGCAAGATCGATGAAGAATCCGGCGATGCCGACCTGCGGATGAACCTGGTAGCCTCTCTCCTGAAGGGCTGCCATGACCTGTTCTTCGAACACGCTGTCCATGGAGCGATCGGTGCGCTGCGTCATCGATAGGCGCCCCGTGCGGGCGTAGTGCAAGAAGAGTTTGAACGCAAAGACGCCCTTCCCTTTGCCTCGCTCGAGGTCGATGTCCTCGTCCGTGATCGATGCGTAGACGTCGCATCGTCTCTTGGCGCGGCTGATCAGCACGTTGAGGCGACGCTCGCCGCCTTCTGACCCCAGAGGCCCGAAACGCATGCCCATGAATCCTTGGGCGTTCTTCGCATAGGCGACCGAAATCAGGATGACGTCGCGTTCGTCGCCCTGGACGTTTTCGAGGTTCTTGATGAAGAACGGCTCGCTTGGATGGGAATGGAAGAACTCCTCCGTCTGCGGATTGAGCCGCCGCAGAAGTTCCAACTGGTCTTGGATCTCCCGGCGCTGCTTTATCGAAAACGCGGCTACGCCCAGAGACAACTCCGGCGAATGAAGCGCATGCTGGATAATAGCCCCCGCGACCACCTTCGCCTCGACCCTGTTGATACCATCCTCGAAGACGCCGCCGGGCACGTGGTGGAACCTGAGACCCATCCCTGCTTCCGCGGTGTAGGGACTGGGAACGATATACAGCTTGCTGTCGTAGAACTGGCTGTTGGAGACGGCAATCAAGGACTGATGCCGGCTGCGGTAGTGCCAGCGCAACATCTTTTCCGGCAGTCCTCGAGCCGAAAACAATCCGAGGATGCTTTCGATGTCTGAAACCTGCGCGCCATCCTGGCCATCGTCGTCCTCGTCCCCGGAGCTTGACGTCATCTTCGAGAAGAACCGCGTCGGCGGCAATTGCCGTTCGTCACCAACGACCACAACCTGCTTTGCGCGGGCTACCGCTCCTAGTGCGTCGACCGGCTGAATCTGGCTGGCTTCGTCCATGACGAGAAGGTCGAATTCGAGCACGCCCGGCGGCAGGAACTGTGCGATCGAGAGAGGACTCATCATGAAGACAGGCTTCAACGCCTGGATCGCTGGCGAGGCACGCTGCATAAGCTGCCGGATCGGCATATGCCCGCGACGCCGTGCCATTTCACCTCTAAGGATTCCGACCGGTCCGAGACCGCTAATCTGTGGGATTCGCCTGTGATGCGCCCGGACGACGTCGAGGCGAGACAGGGCCATGCGGCTTCGATCCAACGCCGCGAACTCGTTGACCAGCCGTCCATGAACCTCTCCATCGAACCGGGCGAGTTCCGGATCTTTTCCCTGCTGGTGTCGAAGGATGGCCTCGTAGATCGCCATTTCGACATAGGACACGACAGCTTCAGGCTGAACACGACCATCTTCGAGTCTTTCGACGACCAGGCCGACCCCGGCGCCGTTCGCGTCTTCCGCGCGACCGCGGAAAGCTGCCCACTTCGACAACTGCTCCTCGGTTTCGATCCACTTCGTCAGCTTTCGACCGACGACGTCGAGCTGGGCTGCGGGGAGCTGGGCGTTTCCAAACACGACGGAGGGATCCGCCTTGAGAAATGCGATCAAGGCTTCGAGATCATGGATCAGAACTTCGGACTTCGCCAACGCTTCGCGGGCACGTGCGGCGATGGCGGGCCGGTCGGAGACACGTGATGCCAGCATGCGGATATCGGCATTGCCAGAGATCCACTCGGCTATGTTGGACAGTTCGCCCCAGTCCGAACCGGGACCATTCCACAAAGCGCCGAAAGCTGACCGGCCCATGGAATCGAGACTTTCGATCTTCGATTTCAGAACACGGGCGAATGTCAGCAACTTGAGGACTGCGAGACGCTCTGCATTCGCAATTGGAACGTTGAGAGCCAGCGGCAGGAAGGCCGCGTCGGCGTCGGAAATTTCGCGAGCGAACTGCGTGGCTTGAGGCAGAGGGACGCTCTCCGGTCCCGCTGCATCCGAAAACATGTTCGAGGCGACGTCGCCAAGGTCTGACCAAAGATCCGACATCAGCCTTCTCGTTTCCTCGTAGAGAACTCTGACCTGTTCGCCTCTTGCTCCGACGGCGCTCTTGTCCGACAGCCTGCCCGCAATCAGTCTCGCTTCCGTTCCGACGCCGCGAAGGCTCCGCATCCACAGGACCAGGTTCTCGAGAGGTTTAGGATCTGACTTCTCTCCGCGCCAGTCGGCGCCGAATGCGGAGCGACCGAGGGCATCGCCATCCTTGACCACCGCCCTCGCCGTCTTTCCCTTCTGAAGGAGATCGAGGAGCCTGACTGTCTCGTCCGGTGAGTATTCCGCGGGCATCACCGTCTTCAGCAGCGCCTTCGCCTTCCGCCAATCCCCACTCAGGAATCTGAAGAACCGTTTCCCATGTACGGCGACCGCCGTGCGGACCTGCGAAAGATCGGTTTCCCAGGCCTGATCCGAAATCTTGCCGTCGAGTTCGCTACGGACGCGTCTGAATTCCGAAACTGCTTCGGCAAGATCGGACGCCTGGTCCAGTCCGCGCTCCCATATGGCAGCTACGAAGGCGTCCGGGCTGGCATCGGGGGCCTCCGCGACCCTCTGACCGATGACGATCAGGCGGTCGATCGACCCCAGCGTTGGCAGCGCTTCGACTGCAAGCAGCGTACGCAGAGCGTTCGCCGCGGACAGGAATCGAGGTAGAACCTGTGCGAGTTTACCAATTGTCTCGAAGCCGCTCTGGGGGAACGTCGCCGGGAGCCGGCCGAATTGAAGCGAAACGGATTCAGGCTCGAAGTCCCACGCGGCCGGCGTCAGCACCTTCGCCACTTCGGAAGCCTGCCTGGAGAATTCGGCGCCGCCGGCGACGAGGCCGCGGACCCGTTCCAGCTCCGTTGACCAGATTTCGTCGGCCAGCGCTGTTGGAGCGATCGCCGGCGGGCAGGACGCTACGCGATCGGCGATCGCCGCCACCTCCGAGAAGGCGTCTAGCGATGCTGGAGGTACGCATTCGAGAACGCCTGCGATCGAATCCTTACTTGAGCGTAGTTCGACCAGCTCCGCATGTGTTGACGTAAGTCGTGTCGTAAGTCTCTCAAGGTCCAGGGGCGTGATGCCGGTCAGACCGACGCCGTACCAGGGATGGCCTCTGGGAAGGCCGATATCCCTGATGCGTTCAGCCAGTTCCACGAGGATGGACTTCGCCCGATCCCGAGCTTCAGGAGTCCATTGAGCGGCTGCAGGCAGTTCGATGTCGGACGGCGTCATGCCTTGTCGGCGCAATCGCGCGAGGTGGCCCATCACCTGGAACGGTGAGAGCGAATATGGTTCATAGATGCGATGGATTCTCACCGGATGTGCATTTAACTGGTCACGGGCGTCGGTAAGACGCTGCGTGACCGAACTTCCGGACTCCCCCTTCGGCGCGCCCAGCTCCCAGGTGTGTTGCAACTCGGCTAGAAGCCCCCGCTTGTTCGCCTTGTTGCTGTGCAATTCGAGACAGGCGTCGCCGACGCCGGCCTGATCGAGGCGTCTTTTGACGACCTCCAGAGCGGCCATCTTCTCGGCTACGAAGAGGACCGTCTTCCCGTCGGCGACGGCGGAAGCGATGATGTTCGCGATCGTCTGCGACTTGCCTGTTCCAGGCGGCCCCTGAATGACGAGATCGCGGCCGCGTCGGACTTCGTGGATCGCGGCCGTCTGGGAACTGTCGGCGTCGACGATATGGGTCATTTCCGCAGGCGAGATATGAGCGTCGATGTTGGCCTCTTCCGCCAGCATCTCATCGGTCTGCTCGAAACCGTTTGAGACGAGTCCTGTCACAAGCGGTCGGTCGGTAAACTTCGAATCCTTCGGCCACAGTGCCGGATCCAGGTCCCGGTACATCAGGAACTTCGCGAAGCTGAAGAATCCGAGGACGATGTCGTCGGGCTGCACCGACCAGTTCGGCTTCATGGAAACGGCCTCGGCGATCTTGGCAGCGTAATCGTCGAACAAGAACTCGTCGGTCGCTTCGAAGGCCGGCATCGAAATCTTGTGGATGCGGTCAAGGAAAGCTTCCAGTGAAAGATTCGATGCGAAATCTTCTTGACGCGCGCGGAGGCGAAAGCGCTCGGCGGCGCTACCGCGCTCCAACGAGACGGGAACGAGGATAAGCGGCGCGTATCTAATGTTTTCGGTGTTGTTCGGGTCGATCCATTTCAGAGTGCCAAGTCCCAGGAAAAGGATGTTGACCCCCTGCTCCTCCTCGAGCGTCCGGGCGTCAAAGTAGAGGTCCAGCAGACGCTTCTGCAGCGCGTTCGGCGTCATCCGAGTCTGAAGCTTGGTATCGCCATGACGGACAAGACGGCCTTGCGAATCCCGATCGTCATCGTCTGGCAGGGCAAGCTCGATCAGCTCCTCCGCATCGTCGCCATCTTTGTTGTCGCGCCCCTTCGCTCCCGCCAGGAACGTCATAGTCTTCGCTTCGGAGACAAGTATCCTGAAGACCTCGGACGACTTCTCCTCGACTACATCGATGGTCTTGGCGCTCTTCGAGAAGCGGGGGACGTTCAGGAGCCGATTCCGCGCGGAGAGATCAAGAAGTTCAGTTCTGGCCCTTTCGATCTTCGCCTCGACCGACAGGTTGCTTTGAAAAACCGAGGTTTCGCTCTGATCGGGCGCGACGCCTGCAATGTCATCCATGTTTCCTGCTCCCTTACTAACCTTTAGATGCAATAAAAGAGGAAGTAGGTCCAGCAGCGCGTGTGCGGGAAGTTGCCGATAAACCATAAGGTGGCAGACTTTATGTGGACTTTGCGAACCTAGAGCTGGCTCGCCAGCGACGCGAAGAAGCACGCCGCGCGGGACGGCGGCGGCCGAGCCCAGGGATGCCTCCCGCTGCACCCGGTATAGCGAGCGCCTGGCATTTCGATCGGGACACGCCAACCATAATAGCGTTAATAGGCCGCATGGGTAGATTTGCAGAAACCGAGACCGCCGTCATCGCGCGCCTCCGCGCCCTCAAGGCAGCGCCTGAGGTGTCGATCAACCTGTCCGACCTAACTGCACCAATGCACGTTGCCGGGTTCCGTCAGGACGAAATTATGGCCGTCCTGAATGCCCTCGAACAAGACAAGATCCTATCCTTCACGCCTGGAAATCGTCTGCTTATCCTGAAGGATCTGCCTTGACTGATTTCATTGCGAAGCCGACCCGCGAGAAGATAGGCGGCTTCGCTCCGTTCGGTAGGCGTGCTCCAGGCGATCGATCTTGGATCCGCGAATACGGCCGGTTGAACGCAGAAACGCCAACATGGCGTCGATGTCGTCGCTTCCACCGGGGGCGCTGCCGCGAGCGAGAGGTTGGCCGGGGTGCTTCTGAGCCCAGTACCGAACCTCGCGTTCCGCCGGAGGGTAAAAGCGTCCGAGGCGATACACGCGACTCTCTGTCAAGACCCAGCGTGGCGGCGTGCTGCGATCCATTTCTAGGATGGGAGCCGTATGGCCATGCGTGCCGTCCTCGATCTCCGGGTGGTCGAAGAACCATCCGTGCATCCAGGTGTGACCCTCGGCTGGCGCCCAGCCCTCCAACAACGGAGCCGAGGACAGGTGCACTGCCCTTGAAGCGGGACGTCACCCGTTGCTTGCGCCATTGCGTCATCCACGTCGACGGTCATGAACACCTCCTTGGTCTTCGGTCACGATAGTCCGCGACGCAGCACGAATAAAGATTGTTAAGCCGTCCTCGGGACTGAATGAACTCGATGCCGAGCACGATCGATAGGACATTCGACCACAAGTGCCCGCGGATAAGAGACTTCGGCGGCACGGCGCCATAGAACGCTTCACCGGAAAAGTCTGCGACTCATTCAAGGCATCGACCGGTTCGAAGCGGCAGGGTCTTCGCGATGGAACCATTGAACAATTCCCGTCTATAAACGCGACTGCCTCTTCCCAGCTTTCACCAATGGACGGTGCCAGAGCACCGGACTGCCCTACCTGAAGTCCCTGCCAGCGAGCACTCCGAATTTCTGCGGGAGTACAGGGAGCGTCTCCGCCAGCACTACCCGGCTGAAGGCGACGGGACGATACTGCTTCCATTCCTCCGTATCTTCATCGTGGCGACACGCTGACCCCCGAAGGCCGCACGGCCCGCCCTACCCGCTGCCGGTAGGTTGCGCTATCGGCGTCCATTTGAGTGATGCACCGCATTTTATGAAATCTCTTTTTCGAGCTTCAATATCTGTCCCGTATTGCGACAACTGACGCAGAATTTGCTGCGCAGCCTAATATGGGAAGCATGCGATGAAGCGGTCGCGGTCGGCGGAAGAACTTTTGAAACATGAAGCGGTCGCGCAGGCGCGAGACAAGATTCGGCAACTTCAGGAGCAGATTGCGGATCGCCTGATGAAAATTACGGCCCAGGTAGAGGCGGTTGGAGAGCATCTGAATTCGAAGGAGACGGTCCAGTTTCTCCACGCGGCATGCGAACTCGACCTGACGGACGCGTCCGCATTCGTCAAGGCCTCCATCTGCCTCAAGGGCCACGGAGACCTACTCCGTGAAAAGCGCGTCGGTTTTGCACTCCTTCGTTCGCTCGCCCGCACCGATGAAGAGACGCGCATCGAGGCCTTGTCGCGGATGGAAGCTGGAGCTTCGATCGGAACGAAAGACGTCGCGGCGATCCGCGCCGAATCCAAGCGTCAAAAGCTCTCGTTCACCGAACTGCAGTCGAAGATCGGGCTGCGCCACACGAAGGCCGCCGCCAAGCGCCGCATGTCAGAATCCTTGAAGCTGATCGACAAGCAGGTCGGCGAAATCATGACAACTGTCGATCTCCTCCAGTCGAAGCTTGCCGCCGATGTCCGCAGGGATTATATGGCGAGCGCGCGATCAATGGCGACCGATGTTCTTCCGCGTTTTAATGAAGTCTGGGGGGCGCAGCCGGCAACGGTTGAGGATGCGCTGGCCCTTCCGAACGGAACCGATGCGCGCGACGTCGCCCTGGCCTATCTCGCCCTGACCAAGGTCGCTGCCGGCGAATTGGGCGGTGCGCACGGCTATGCACTCGACAACACCACGGAATTCCGTCGCGTGCATACAACTCTCGTCGACTGCCTGCAAAGCGTCACGAGCGCGAAGCCGCCTCTGGAGGTCGACGGGTCCACTTCCCCAAAGCCTGTTTCCACGCTCCCAAGACCGCATCTGACGGTGATTGAACTTTGCGCCGGCGCTGGGGGCATGGCTATCGGCCTTGAAAGGGCCGGCTATCATCCACTCGCGCTCATCGAATTCGACAAGGACGCCGCCGCAACCCTTCGCAAGAACCGGCCGTTCTGGCCGGTCGTGGAAGCGGACATGCGCGAGGTCGATTTCAAACAGTACCGGGCGGCCGGTGTCGACTTGCTTGTCGGAGGTCTTCCATGTCAGCCCTACTCGATCGAAGGGCTGGGCCGCGGTAAGGACGACCCCCGCGACTTGCTGCCGGAAGGTGCGCGGGCCGTGGACGAGATCAGGCCCGCAGCTTTTGCCTTCGAAAACGTAGCTGGCCTTTTGAACGCGCGGCACGCCGACCATCTTGGTTCCTTTCTGAAGAAGCTCCGCAAGTCCGGCTACGCAGTTCAGATCATCCGGATGCAGGCAGAAGATTACGGCGTCCCTCAGGAGCGCACCCGTATTCTGATTGTCGGCATGAAGAACACGGCGATGGGCGCGTTTCGTGCTCCGCCCAAATTCCCGGCGTGGCGAACCAACCTGGGCGACGCCTTGGAAGACCTCATGAGTGAGAACGGCTGGACGGGCGCCGCGGCATGGGCGGAGGCACTTCGGACTCAGATCGTCAAGCGAAACGGGGTCGAACTCCGCGGTGCCCTGGCATCCACGGTGGTCGGACGCAAGGGCGGCGCGCGGGACAAGGAGATGGGCCGCTGGGCGAAGAAGGGAATCGATATCCGTAACGTAGGTGACGCGGCTCCGACCCAGGAACAAGCCGACAAATCCGGACCGGACTTCCTTCCATCGTTGACTCTGAGGATGCGCGCCCGGCTGCAGGCATTTCCTGACTACTGGTCGTTTATCGGAGGCAAGGATTCGGCAGCACGTCAGATCGGGAACGCGGTACCTCCGCCGATCGGGATGGCGATTGGACTCGCCGTGCGGTCCGCTCTGAAGGGAACGATCTTCAACTACGAGACCCTCATGAATCCCAGCGCGATTCATCAGCCCGAAGAGAGCGCGCGTCAACTGACATGGCCGCCGTCCCTCGTGCCGGATTTCGACGTAGAGGTGCCGAGCGATCTGCGGAGAGAGCTGACCACCTGAGGCCCACTCTTCCATCGACTGCAGGAGCGAGCATCTGAAGACGCAGGCGTTCCTGGTGTGAGACGCTAAGGCGACGCTTACCCCACTGCTGCAGTCGCAGAACCCTATGGCGGGGATCCGGAAGCTCATCGTGGGAATGAGCTGACCGGCCATGGCTTCCTTCAGAGCTCCCCCAAGTTTCCTTCTAGGCGGCGGAAATGCCAAGACTACAAGGCTAATGGCCATGGCTCTCAATCGCCACCTGAGCTTGGATTTTGGCCGTCTCCTTGGTTTCGTCCCGGAGCGCATGGCGATAGAACCTCGCCATCGCGCCAGCCTCAGTAGCCGCCGACGATCGGCAGGATTTCGCCAGTGATGTAGCTCGACATCTGGGGTGACGCGAGGAACACGTAGGCCGGAGCAATTTCCTCGGGCTGGGCTGCCCTCTTCATCGGCGTCTGGCTGCCGAACTTCGCGACGTCCTCGGCCTGCTTGTCAGAAGGATTGAGAGGCGTCCAGACCGGTCCTGGCGCGACGGCATTGACGCGGATGCCCTTCGGCACGAGCTGGCTGGACAACGCCTTGGTGAAGGCATGAATGCCGCCTTTCGTCATTGAATAGTCGAGCAGCTCCTTGGAGCCTTCCAAGCCCGTGACCGACCCGGTGTTGATGATCACCGAGCCGTTCGTCAAATGCGGGATCGCAGCTTTCGCCATGTAGAAATAGCCATAGAGGTTGGTCTTCAACGTCTCGTCGAAATGTTCTTCGGTCAGGTCTTCGATTTCGGCGGAGTGAACCTGAAAGGCGGCATTGTTGACGAGGATGTCGAGCCGGGAGAAGTGCCTGACTGTCTTTGCGACGGCATTCCGGCAGAACTTCGCATCCTTGACATCGCCTTTTAAAACAAGGCACTTGCGGCCTTCCTTCTCGACGGCCGCCTTGGTATCCGCGGCATCCCGATCCTCGTCGAGATGAACGATCGCGACGTCGGCGCCTTCTCGTGCGAACAGGATCGCCACCGAACGGCCGATGCCCGAATCTCCGCCCGTTATGATGGCGACCTTGTCCTTCAGCTTTTCCGAGCCCTTGTAGAAAGGCGCGTCGTACATGGGCGCGAGCGGAAGGTCCGCTTCGGAGCCGGGCTTGGCCTGGTGAACCTCAGGAAAAGGCGGTTCGGGATAGCGGCGCGCGCCTGCCTGCATAGCGCCGGACGGCTTCGGCTTCGACTTCGCCTTCTCGTCGGCATTGTCGACCTGTTGCTGGATCTCGCGCTGCTTTGCGGCGGTGGCTTTCGATGACATCTTGCTCTCCTCTCGATTTTGAGAGGACAACGCCAAAGGTCTCAAAAGGTCCCAGCAGAAGTCAGCAAAAAGCCCCGCAGCTATGCGAGGCTTTCCGATAACTGAGTCCGAAGCGACTTAAAGACGGTTCAGGCGATACCGGTCGCGTTCCGCGGCAATCTGCGCCTCC
The DNA here is from genome assembly GCF_019685125.1 of Rhizobium sp. NZLR10. Taxonomy (NCBI): domain Bacteria; kingdom Pseudomonadati; phylum Pseudomonadota; class Alphaproteobacteria; order Hyphomicrobiales; family Rhizobiaceae; genus Rhizobium; species Rhizobium sp. NZLR10. Next base: position 146,956 of record NZ_JABDWE010000017.1, read on the forward strand.
GTATACGGGTCGGCCGTTTCGTCGAAACGCGTCCAGCCCTGCTCGGCGTAGCTCGCCCGCCGTGCTGCGACGTCGACACGCGGCGAACTGTTGAGGATTGCTTCGGCCGAAGCAACCCGGCTTTCGTCGACCCGAGCGGTTACGACCGAACCACCGCGTCGGATGCCTTCAGCATAGAAGTTGGCGTCTTCTTCCGGTACGCCGGATTCCACCATGGCACCGACGATGCCACCGACTGCGCCGCCGGCAACCGCGCCTGCGACTGCACCGGCCGCCGTGGCAACAAGCCAGCCTGCCGCCACGACCGGGCCGACGCCTGGGATCGCCAACATGCCAAGACCCGTCAGAAGGCCGCCAGCCCCACCGGCCAGGGCACCGACACTAGCGCCAGTCCCGGCACCTTCAGCGGCACGGGTTCCCTGCCCTTCGACGTCAACGCTGTTCGCCTTATTGGTGACGATGCTGATGTCATCCGAGGATACGCCAGCATCTTCCAGCGCCTTCACGGCTGCCTTCGCGTCGTCGTAGCTATCGTAAAGTCCTGTGATCGTTCTCATTGAGATTTCCTCCGTTGTTTGTTTTTACTTGCCGAGCGTTACGTTGCCTTGGAAGTCCAGGGAGACATTCGCTGGCTTGCCGTCCTTCGACGCGGTCGCGCGCCAGATGCCCTGATCGTCGAGCTTCAGTCCCGCCACGTCCGCGTAGCCGGCCTCTTCAATGCGGGACTTCGCCTGCGCTTCCGTGAAGCTGTTCTTGCCCGCGACCGGGGCAGCGGGATTGGGCTCGGTGTTGACCGCCGGGGTCGTCTGCGACGTCGTCGGCTTTTCACTCTGGGCGAATGCGCCGGAGGCAGCGAGAAGCAGGCCGGCAGAGAGGATGACGATTTTCTTCATTGGTGTTTCTCCAGTTGAGTGGAACGGAAACACGCCGAAAAGTTAGAAGTTCCAGGGATTAATTTGCAACGCTTTACCCTTGGAAACGGCAGTCGTAGCGCTATCGCGAGACGCGACTTTCACAAGTCGCCACACAGATGGACGGTTACGATCAAGCGCATCGAGCCGGTAAGGTGGCGGCTCCCGCGGCCCCGGTGGACCGCGGGCGGATAATGGGTCTCGAACTGGCTGGACCACGCGCGCGGCAGTGTTGGCCTCGTCGCGCGCAAGCTCGCGAACGTTGACGCAGATTGCCTTCCCCCATGCTTTTCGAGAACTGCGCGAACTTCCGATTGCGTTCGACCATCGCTTCTGTCGAGAGCCCTCGCCATGTCGAGGAAGATTGTCTTTTCGACAGCTTCAAGAGGCTTGTGGCACTTCGCGGTCGAGAGCGCCAAAATTTTGTTGACGCTCTCTTGAAACCGAAAAATCGCGATAACAGATCATTCCGGAGGGCTGCCCGCGAATGCTGCTCCTGATGATTTTCACGGCCGATAGGTTTCTGGAGATCGAACAATGGCCCCAAACGAAAGAGAGTTTACGCACGACCCGCTGGACGACGTGATGTCCGCGACCCACATCCTCCATGGTCACCTCGCACATCCTGAAGACATCCTCAGATGCGACTTGCTCGACGCGCGCGAGAAGCGGTCCATCCTCGCCTCCTGGGCGTCCGACCGATACGCCGTCGAGTCCATTCCGCAGCTTCCCGCCGCAGTCCGCTATCGGAATATCGTCGACGCCCTGAAGAAGCTCGACCGGAGGCCGACGCCATGACTGCGTCGAAGACCGAGTTGGCTACACATCCCGAGGGACGGAACCTTGTCGACGCGCGATCCAGCTCTCCGAGGCAGTCCAGGGTGATGGCGACGAATTATTGGCGAACGCCCGTTCCAATGGGTTGAAAGGCATCATCGCCAAGCATCGCGACAGTCCCACTCGCAACGAACTTCTTCCTTGGAATCGGTGTTAAAGAGCAATCCCACCCGTGGTCGCACTTGGCTAACTGCCCGTGATAGAAACGCCGAGCGGACTTCAGAGCGTCTTTAGAAGGCGAAGCAGGGCGACCATCTCCATCGGAGTCCTCCTCTTGAAGGCGATGTAAGTTGGCACCTCCTCCCCGTGAAACCGCCGCTTGAAAGCCGCTTGGCCCCGAAGATTAAAGATATGCGTATTGACCCTGTCGGAGCGGAACGCTCGTTCGAAAAGCGCCCGCCAGAAGCGGCTCTCTGAAAATCCGCTTTCAGCAATGGCGGCAAGTGGCGACAAGCCTAGCGTCACGCGTGCGTGACCCTCCTCTCGAAAGCGGTCTGCGGCGAACTTGGTGAGACCGACCTCCGCATGAGGCGTTGTCCCCGCCAGCTTGCGTTTGAACGCCGCTGTGTAGCCCTTTACGACACCACCTTCAAAGATTGGATCGAAATCGAGGAGGGCAATGGGAGCGCCCTTCGGGTCCAATATGACGAAGCGGCGCATATGAGGCGACAGTTCCGGGAAGAAGGGTCGGTTCAGGAAGCGCATCTCCCGCCGGCTGACTATCCGTCCTGCACGCCAGTTGTCCGAGACCGCTTTGATCTGATCCGCCTGCGTTCTGGTCCCGTCGCATTCGATGATCGCATAACCCTGTTTGATCAACCAGCGCTCCGAATAACGGACCGTTTCATTCTTCTTTCCAGCAAAACTATGGGTATCAAACGAAAGATGGGTATCGACACCCATATGGTTCACCCGGTATCCGAGCTCCGCCAGGACGGTTGCCGTTTCCCTGCCGATCTGCACAAAACATGGGTTCGCAGCGGCGGAAACGAAGTCTCTGATATATCGCTCACGATCCTGTTTGCACGCAACGGGGTCGCCAAGAACGAAGGTATGCCCCATCTTCGTGGCATACGCGAGATAGCCCTGCTCGTCCCCGAAATGCTTGAGATCACGCTGGACGGCAGTAGAGTAGGCGACCGCGAAATCTCCATGCTTGCGGCACAGTTCCAGCCTCTTATCAGCAGAAACACTGGTGTTCGGGATGGCTGTCAGGCGACGATCCATAATCTCGTCGAAGAGTCGTCGGATGTTCGGCACGTCTATCCCCGGCAGGTTGAGCAACTACATGCTCATATTTTCGATTCGTTATCTAACGGAAAGCGAATATTAGCCCGCTCTTTTGTATAGCCTTCGGGTAGGTGTTGCCAGGACACCCGACTTTGCCCATGGTCGCCACATGGAATCATTGTCGCAGATCGAGCGGGCAGTCATCGTCGGTGCGGGCCTGGCAGGTCTTGCGGTGGCGTATCACCTGAAGCAGCGGGGGGTTAACGCGTTGCTATTGGATCGCGGCGAAGCCTTGGGAAGTTCTTGGCGTGCTCGCCACCCTCAACTCACATTGAACACACATCGCAGCGTCTCGCATTTGCCTGGATTGAAATTTCCTCCGATGACGCCCGCCTTCCCGAAGCGGGATGACGTGGTACGTCATCTTGACGATTTTGCCCGCCATCACGCGTTTAGAATAAACTACGGCGCGTATGTCACTTCGATACGGCAGTCTGATGGAAATTTCGAAATCAGTGTGAGCGGAGACATTATCAAGGCGGCGAACGTTATCGTTGCCACTGGGAGAGATAGAGAGCCTGTCGAGCCAGCCATTCAAGGCAGTGAGACTTTCAGTGGGATACGCTTGCACGCCGCAGCTTTTGGCGATGCAAAACAATATCGTGGCAAGCGCGTCCTCGTAGTCGGAGGCGGAAACTCGGGGTTCGACGTCGTCAATCACCTTTGCCGCGTTCCAACCGCCCAGATATGGCTGTCGGTGCGCTCAGGTTCGGCCATCCTTCCCAAGCGGCTCAAGGGAATTGCAGTTCATCGGCTCTCGCCGTTGATGGACCTGCTGCCTTCTTCGGCTTCCGATCTCGCTATCAAGATCACGGAGCGGCTCGCATTCGGCGACATACGGAAGCTCGGTCTGCCAGAGCCTGCCGTTGGTGCGGCGACAAGGCTCCGTCGTGAGCACGTTGCCATTCCCGTTGATGACGGAGCGATCCAATCGTTAAAGGATGGTCGGACGGAAATTGTCGGCGAGGTCGTGCGCATTGCCGGCGGAAAGGTGCTGTTCGCCGATGGCGGAATGGCCGAGCCAGACTACTTGATTACAGCAACGGGATACTCATCGGGCCTAAAGAAGATGTTGTCGGACCTCGATGTTCTCGATGAACGAGGAAATCCTCTAATCGGCAAGAACGGTGCCGACAGTGGAATAGCCGGATTCTGGTTTGCGGGAATGACGCCAGGGCTGGTGAGCTACTTCTATAGTGCGAGCAGAGAGGCGAAGGCACTGGCCCGAGCTATCACGAAGCGATAATGCGGCACTATGGAGGAAATGCCACAAGGACATGAGTCCTTCATTGTCAACGCAACCGTATTACCCGTTGTGTCTCGCCAACGGTGTCTTCATAGATTGGGGCCGCATTGTGGGTAATCCAAGAGACAGAATTAGATTGCCCTGGATGGCATCCAGGCATTTTTACTGCCGCGCTCATCACAAGCATGAGAGGGGCGAAATCTTCGCTTCTATGCCAATCCATTATACCGACCGTCTGCAGGGATAGCATTCATCAGGCGCCGCGGAGAGACATTGCGCCCGTGTCGCGGCACGCCCGCGACACGGCGACGATAGACGCCGCGGTGAGTCGCATCAACACGCTCCCGCGACGAACATTCGGAACGATCGATCAACCTGCGATGGAGACAGACTTCGCACATGGTTAATGAATCCTTTCCGACCGGGCGCCGAAATCTAGCCTTTCGGGCGCAGTCTCAGGAGCGACTTGGCCACGTCGCCGTCCTTGCGATCGGCCACGGCTGTCAGCACATAGACACCGGTATCGTCATGGATCTCCTGCGGACCGACATCTCTAGCCTGCTTGAGCACGCGCACGAAATTCCCCGCCGCATCTTCAGCCGTCCAGATCGAGCTTGAATCCATCAAACATTCACCCGCTACAGAAAGTAACTCTTTGTAAGCTAACCGACGCCAACCTACTTCCGTTTTATCATGGTTCACACAGGAAAGTGACAGGTCCGTGGCGAAGCTTCTGATCGACACGAACATCATCTCGGTCGCCTACCTGCCCGACGCTCCCGAGTGGTTGTGGGACTGGCTGGAATCCTTGCCCGCCGGATTTCTCGCCGTCCCCTGGGTCGCCATCTACGAGACGGAGTACGGCATCAGGATTGCGCAGCGGGACAATCCGAAGAGGGCGCTCGAACTACTTGGCTGGTTCGAAACGTTCGTCGCCGAATGCGATCCCTACCCCGAAATGAATGCGCAGGCTGCGCGTCTCCTTGGACGGATGGCCGCGACCCCGGCGCTCCAGCACTTCTTCGTGACGAAGGAGCGGAAAAACAAGCACGGGGAGACGGTGAAGCCGTTGCGGGTGCAGCTAGGAGGCGACGTCATCCTTGCCGCGCTGTCGATCACGCACCAGATCCCGATAGCAACCTTCAATAAGCGAGACTTCGTCTACATCGACCGGTTCTTTCCTCTTCCGGGAGTCTATGATCCGCAGTTCGACTGCTGGCCGATCTCTCCGGGGGGCGAGTGGATGCATTCCGGCCGTGCCAACGACGATGATTGGACCACACTTTTCCGTCGCGCCACGCGATGATATGTTGAAACTGCGATTGGCCGGCAGCACGACAGGCGGTCAATTTGCTCGCAAAGCTGGGATGGCCGTGAATATCACGGGGCATGAAACTAACGGAGTTGCGCTCTGCAACCACGTCAGGAGCTTCGACATCGTGTCCCGTGTTCAGCAAAAAACGCACGTTATGTTGACACGCAGCCGAATCTGAATAGGCATGGCAAAGACGACGCCATATGCTTCGTGGTACCGAGAGCAAGTCGCGAGCGCCTAAGCACACCGTTGGCCGCCAGACGACAGCGCGCTCATCCCAAATGCACCGTCTCTGTCGACTCTCGATGACAAGCCTGCTTCGCTCCGTCGTGCCGTCCTGTGGTAAATTTTGCCGACTTTTCACCATCGTCTCCGGCCGCGAACGGCGTCGGCGCTCCTACCTACCGCATGTTCAAATCTCTTAATTCTCCCGCTTGCGTTTTATCGAATCCCTTTGCAAGACAGAAATTTCGTCCTGCTATCTCCTACGGACCGGCGACGTTCCACACGATCGGTCAAAAGGGATGCGACATGAATGGCCACTCGCCCACCGAAATTCCGCCCGGCGCCGGAGCTTCCGCGCGCGAGACCCTTCTGAGACTCCGCCGAAAACAATCGAAGGGTTTCGTTGAAATCGCCGACGCAGTCGAATCCTTGAGAAAGGCCAGCGAAGGTGTCACTGATCTCCATCTCGCGCATTGGCTATGCGAGGAGGTTGGTTTCAGTTTCGACGAAGCGTGTTTCTACCTTGTGTTTCAAGAGCGATTGGGTGACCACACGCACGAGATCACAAAACATCGGCTATCCCGCGAAGTCCTTTATTCGCTTCTCGTTTGTGACGATCTCACCCGCGCCGAGGTTCTCGTGACACTCGAAAGCGGCGAGGCCGTCAACGTCCGACGCGTCGAGATCTTCAGAGATCGCAATCGTCCGAAAGTACTTGCGGAAGCTACTCTCGCAACAACCGCCAGACGACTGGGTATCCAGTCTGCGGCTGATCGTTTCAAGGACAATTTGGAACAGCACGCGAGGGAACTCCTCAAGCTTATGGAGGAGTTTTGCGACCACCACATCTACTACTACGTATGGGAAACTCCGGACGAACCGGATGAATTGTTCGATGTCGACTACATCGAAACCGAAGAGTACTTCAAGGACAGAGCCGCGATGGCGTCGAAGGCGACGACCTTGCGACAGGATTTCGAGCTGCTCTTCGGAGCAGACCATGCGCCCCGCGAAGAAATCCTAGACATCGCCGTCGAGAACGATTTTACGGCATCCCTCGCCTTGAGCTGGCATGCACTGAAAGACATCGAGGCGGAGTCCTTCACACCCTTCGAGATCGAGCACGACGGGCACAGCTTTGCGCGGCTGCGAAACTGCGTCGAATTCCTTGCCGGTCGCAAGAACCGTTCGACTCCGCTGGGCACCAATAGGCGCACGCCGTCGCTTCCTTCGATACCCGATGAGTCCTTGAAGATGATCGACATTGCTGCCGGCTCCGGCGGCGCCTCGCTTGGGCTGGAGACTGCAGGATTCCTTCCAGTGATCCAGTACGAAGCACGGGCGCATGCACGAGCATTGCTGACCGAGAACAATACTTGGCGTGTCACCGATCAGGTCGGACACGAATCCGTTCCCACGGAGTTCGCGAAATATAGAGACCTGGGCATCAGCCTCGTTACAAGCGGAACTTCCCTCAAGCACTTTTCGCTGACACCGCGTAATTCCGACGATACCGAGTGCGACAATTTCGGGCATGCGCTAGCCGCCGTTCGATCAATCAAGCCAGCCGCCTTCTTCTTTGAGGTGGACCCAACCATCGCCAGCCCAGCCAACCGACCGTTCAAAGCCGAGATAGACGATCTCTTTGCGGCGGAAGGTTACGAAACGCGTTGGCACAGCGTCGATGTCTCGCGCATTGGAATTCCGCAGAAGCGTCCTAGGCTAGTGCTTATCGGAATGCGCGACGGGACGATGGCGAGCTTCAGACTGTCACCGATGATCGAACCGGTCTTGGTGGACGTCGTCGAAGCGATTGGCGACCTTGTGCTAGAGGCTCACGCCGGAGATGCAGCACTCCAGGATTGGGCAACGACTTGGATGCAGAACAATGCTGGCGAGCTTGTCCCGGCCATCGCTGGATGGCAAAAACCTTCCAGCGCGGACTCCGACGACTGGAACGATCTCAGGATCGATCCCAAATATGGATCGGCACCACGCGTCCCCGCTCGATTTTCCGCCGGCACGTATCGGATGCGGCTCACCGCCGACATGATGAAGCGCCTACAAGGTTTTCCCGGCGAATGGATCGTTGTCCACCAAGCAACTGGTACCTGGGATTTCAGGTTGTTGGAGGTGACGGTCCCTCCTCGGCTGGCGAAGTACGTCGGGCTGGCGATCTACTCCGCCATCACCGGACAGCAGTTCGATTTGAAGGCGGCGATGACGCGCTCCTTGTACTTGCCGCCGGAGCCCAAAATGAAGAAGATCGTCATTCGCCACGGACGTACGCCCTTTACGAAACAGGGCGTCGAGAATCCGAGCTGGACGATGAAGGTACCGGTGGACTGGGCGCCCCCGAAAGGATTAAGAAAGCGCGCGTCCGATCAGTCCGCTGCCCTGCGCGAAGAGTGGCGCAACACGTTTGCGGCGGAGCCGGATCCCCGAGACGCAGAACTCGATGCGCTCTTTTGAGGTTGAAGCGAAGTGATCAAAGCTTGACTAGCCCGCGTCCGGAAGTCGGCATTTCTTCGTGGATCACATCCATCAGCCACTGCGGGTCTTCCTGGTCAGCTTCCCCCACCACGTCACCATCGACGAGAACACGTGCAAGATCATGACTTAGAGGAAGGACAATTTCCACGATGCTGTCGTCGCAGATAAAGGAGACGATTTCGGTGGAGTCCGCCTCACGCCGCAGCTCGTACTCCGTGATTCCATATCGACTGGCGAGATCTCTTTCCAGAAGGAACCAAAAGCCTTCCAGATCCGCCCGGTTGGTTACCCCCGGCACGTTCCGCGCGGTCGGATAAAGTGGCTCCGTCCTCAACAAGTTTGTGAGGAGCTCGATGGCGCGCTCCATCGTCTTGGGTTTAAATGGCTCTTCGCTCTCACTAGGTTGGTAATAGACCCAGCCGTTGCTTCCGACAGGGCGGACGCCTGGATCCCGCGCGTATACGCCACAGTCCGCCCACGACGCTTGCTTCAAACCCGAAAAACCCATGCTGGGGAACCAGAGTTCAACAACCGACAGCGAGGCGGCCGCGTCGTCACGATAGAACACAAAGCGGTCCCACGCGCTGTACGCAACTATCCGAACTGACAACTCCATCTCGTTCAGGACGGGCGCCAGGCCCCGTTCTATCTCGGCGACTCTTTCGTCGTAGTAGGCGCTGGCCTGCTCCATGCCTTTCGGCGAATACTCGACATTGTAGAACGTAACCATGCCACGTCTCCTTCGTGATGTTGGAGAAGCGTCGGCGCGAAGGCTGCAAGGAGCAAACCCGATCCGGCCATGCTCGCCGGCTCGATGGATTGCGACGGGACCTGGTTCTCATGTTAACCGCGATCCCCGGACCTGGCGGTGCGGAAATCAACTGCCACGACGTGGAGGCACATCTCCTGAAGATCGTCAGGGATGGTCGCCGTCATCGCCAGGATGAGCGGGCTTCCTCCGTGCGTCCCGACTAATTCCCCTTCGATGGGAGAGAAGTGCCGACAAAGCCTCGTCGCCGCGGTCGGAATTCCCGAGGTTGTTGTGCCTGAAGGATTCCAGAACCATCATCGCTGCGTTAACCAAGATTAGCGAATCGTTAAAACTTTAATTGACGCCGAGCGCAATCGGCGTCGGAATACGCACGAATTCTTCGCTAACAGGGATCTCTGCCCAATGCGATATGCGCGAATAGGAAGCCCCGATGGGGCGATAGGCATACGAGCCATATAGCGCGCTAGACTGGCCGCTGGCCGTCATCTACCCCACCATTCATTAAAACGGAACGCAACGAGAACTAGATTCCGAGCGTCTCCAAAAGCATTTTGGCCTATGGCGGAGGCGCCACGGGATCGGTACCGGACCTCTTCTGAGGATGCCGAAAGAGCCGTATTCTCACCACCTGCGGACGTTTGCGGGTTATGATGAGCGCGTGGAAAAAAGGCAGCAGCCAGTTAGGAGTACGACATGATTTTCCGCGTAGCAAGCACCGGTCTCCCTCCCGTGATCGTCGCCCGGTTGGAGCGCCGCTTCGGCGGCTATTGCGACGGGACCGCCCTTCTCATGCTCACCGCGATCCCCGGACCCGGCGTTTCGGAATGCCGCAGCGTGGAAGCACATCACGTGGAGATCGTCGGCATCGTTGCTGGCATCGCCAGGATGAGCGGGCGTCCTCAGCGCGTCCCGACGCTCGCGGAGTTCATCGATTTCACTCTCGACTACTGGTCGGACGACAGCATTCGCGCAGCCCATTACAACCACGCCAAGCTCGTTTCGAGGACCGTCGTGGCCGAGGTCGTCGCGACGATCGCAGCCAGAAACATTGCCCGCACGACGCGGATAGACGGCCCCCAGGCCGCCTAGCGCGACCAAGAATACGCTTCCCTTCAATCCCAACGGAGTTCTGTCCTGCTGCAGATCGAGAACCTGCGCGCAAATTTTTCGGACAAGGCCATGTCGCAAGGCGTCGCACCGAATGCAACAGGACAGCACTCCGCCCACTCAATCCCGTCCGCACCTAGAGGAGATTTCCATGCGCGACCTGATCGACTTCGCTTTTCGCAACTACCGCATCACTGAGTTGGACGAAGCTCTCGGCCTCGCCGATCCCGACGATGATTTCCTCCGCGAGACCAAGGGCCGCGATGCATATCTCTGCAGCATCCGCGCCACCGAAGACTGAGCGGACGACGGCGATACAGGCGGCGCGCTTCCGCGCCGCCTGATAAGTGAACGCATTTTAAGAGGTATCGATGAAGCCTTCGAACAGGAACGCGAGCACTCCCTGCAAGAACTTCGGACGTCACTTGCGCATCCGCATGCGGGAGGCGTTCGACGCCGACGTCCCCCTATTTCGTTCGTCAGGAAAGAGCGCGCATGACAAGGGAAATACCCACATCTTCGAGCTCGCGTGCCGACGCCCGTCAGGCTGCCAGACGCTGTGTCGCGGAGGCAGTTGCATTCCGCTTCTCGTCGAAACCTCATCCGACCACTCGAGAGGTCTGGATGATGTTGATCGGCGCCTTCCACGAACTCGGCCTGAAACCGATCAGCGAGAGAACATTCTATCGCCATGTTGCGAAGGAGCGGGCGCGTCGAAAGAGCAGGTCCCGCACCGGACGACCCGCGAGAAACCGCGCCGCAGCGAAACGAACACCATGAGCGATCATCAATCGCCCATTTTGCACAGCTTTCTGAGGAGAACAATGATGGCCAAATCAATGCAGTGGCCCTACCACGGCGTTGCCAAGTCCCTGTGCCTGCCGGGCGAAAGTCCGCTTCGCAGCGAAGGGCTAGTCCGAGACCTGCGCCTAGCGCTGACGACGCCCGACGAACGCAAGCGAGAGGTCGAGCGCATGGTCGCGGAGAAGGTGTCGGAGTGCCTGACATCAATGCTACGTCCGACCACGCGACTGGTCTGGCTGCACCTGAAGGCCGAGGTCGCGTTCCAGGGCCTCAGGATCGAGGACTTCCTGAGCGACCGTACGTTCTACCGGCGCGTAGCTAAGGAGCGCGCTCGTATGAACCACGCCAGAAGAGAGGCGATGCTGAGGCGCATTGTCATGAAGCATCTCATGACATCGCTGTGGCCTGAGCACACCTAGGACTCCCCCAGCAGTTCCCATTGACAACATCGGCGGCAGGCCACTGCCGCCGAGGGACGCCTGCGCGCCAAAATCCCCGTTTCCCAGAAGGAGAAGTGCATGTCAGTCATCGCATCGCAGAAACTCGCCCAACGCATCGCTCGCAAACGTGCAGGCCTCGCGTTTCTGGACACCCGGCGCCCTCGCGAGGAGCGCATCTCGGGGATGCAGGATCGGGAGCTTCGCAGAACTGTCCGCATCCCCCCGCCTCATCAGGTAGGCCCGCGCCGTTCGTACGAACCGACGCACGGACTGGCGACGCGCCTTCCCCCAGTGAAGAACGCGAGTACCGCACGCGGCTGGACGATCTACAAAAACGTCATCGTCTCCCACGAGAGCGAGCTCGAACAACGGGTGTCGCTACGTACCCAGGCGCGCAACGACATCGCGGCGCTTCACTCGCAATACCCCATCTTTCCGTACGAGGGGACCGAGGGAGACATGCACGACCATACCGCCGACTTCTACGTCGAGTACGAGGACGGCTCGAACGAAGCGCTAGTCGTCAAACATGAGAAGGAACGCGACGAGACCGAAGATCTCATCGAGCGCATCAAGGCTAACCCGGCTTCACGGATCGTCGACAGCATCAGGCTCGTCACCGAGACCTACGGCAACATCGAGGCTTTGGAAAACGCGAACATGGTGCTCTGGTCGCGCGAGTACCACCACCAGCCGGACGTCGACGAGCTTCTTGAAATCGTCCGCCATCAGCCTGGCTGGATCCGCTTCGGAACCCTGCTCATGCATACCCCTTACATCGCTCGCCGCCGCGCGGCGATCTGGCGTCTCATCGACGCCGGAGTGCTGTTTTCCTCGACGGGAGAACGGATCAACGAACTTTCCTGGCTGGGCCACGCACCGGCCGGCGGCGCCACCGGACTTCTTGGTTGAACGAAAGGACCACTACCATGTCTTACTTTTTGAACGCAGCACGACCACGCCACGTCCACGTGTTTCTGACTGAGAACGACCACGTCATTCTCGAAGGCAAGGCCTACATCCCGAACCGGCAGAACCTTGGCTACCTGCTCGTCCGTAGTGACAAGCCGGACTGCCAGCGCTTCGTCTCTGATGCGGGCCTTCACCTCATGCTGGAAAATGCGACCGCCAGAATCCAGTCAAACGCCGTCGCCTGCTGAGTTTCCTAGGCGTCGGCCCATTGGGCCGACGCCATCGACCTTTTTGTTCGGAGGATCAGTTTGGACTATTACCTTCAGCCCGCGCGAATCCCGAAATACCCCATCACCCGCCTGTCGCCGGAAGACCGTCTCTGGCTCCATAAGGAGCCCTACGCCTGTACACGCATCCGCCATGGCTTCGAACTCGTCCATGCGAGGCAGGCCAACCGTAAGCTGGAGATCTCGTTCAAGGAGCTTCATGAGCGCCTCGAGGCCGACGAAGCTCGTATCGAGCGTGGCGGAGCGATGGCGAAGGTCGAGTATCTGACCATCGTTCACGGCGGAAAGCAGCTCAAGGACTTTTCCAAGAGCGTGCAGGACGTCGCCCTCCTCCGAGTGGCGCTCTTCGAGATCTACGAAAAGCAATGTCTGCGCGACGGGAAGATCCCGCGAACAAGCGACACCTTCGGCGAGCACTGGATTGTACCGGCCTGGGCGAGGATCATTGGACGAGTGCGCTCAGATCAGCGCGCCCTGCTTGCCCCGAGTGCGTCGACATTCAATCGTCTTTATCCGGAATGGAAGGCCTACGACCGCAACATCCTGGCAATTCTGCCGCGCTATAAAGGCCCTGGCTCGAGAACCATCGAGCAATTCGCCGAAAGTTTGAGCTTCATGGTCGCGGAAGCTCGAAACTTCATGTCGGAAAACAAGCCCGACAAGTTCGAGGTGTACAGATGGTACCAGGCGGCGGTTTCGCTCGAAAACGAACACCGGGCCGCCGAGAACCGCGTTGAACTTCATCTGTTTAAGAAGACGAAGTTCTTCGAAGTGATTGACTCCTTACCCGCGTTCCTAGTCATGGCTGCACGCGACGGTGAGGATGCCGCTCGCAAGCACTTCGCACCCAACTTGCGAATCTATGGAACCCTCCTTCCTGGGGAGCGCATCGAGATCGACGAGTGGAAGACCGACCTGATGACCATCTGGGCGTCGGCCGGCATGCTCGAAGGTTGCACCGAGGAGCAGAAAAAGATCCTGAAAAAGATCAGGCTCTGGATCTGCGTCGCCGTTGACGTCGCCACCAGATACATTGTCGCGATTAAGGTCGCGAAGAACCCGAACGCGCAGGCGTGCCTCGACGCCTTGCGCATGATCATGTCCGACAAGACCAACATCTCCAAGACGGCCGGTGCGAAGACGGACTGGACCGGTCGCGTCTTCCCGAAAACAATCTACTGGGACCACGGATCGGCCTTCATCGACAAGGAGGTCGTTCTCGCAACGCAGGGCCTGGGCATCAATGCTACCCGTCCGGACACCGGGAAACCGAAGGGACGTCCGCACATCGAAGCTCTCTTCCATGTCATCGGACCGCTCTTCACCCACTTCTTCAGCGGTAGAACTTTTCGGAGCATCAACGAGAAAGGCGACTACGATCCCAAGCTCCACGCGTCTCTGGCATGCAGCGAGTTCGCCGAGATCATGATTGCCGGCGCTTGCGACTACTACCACAACCAGGCGCACGGCGCGCTGGGGGCCGCCAGCCCGCACAATGCCTGGTTGGACGCGGTCGAACAATTCGAGTGGTTCCGTCCTCCTCACCGGATGGACATTATTCGCGCTTTCGGTACGCGCGAGACCGCGCGAATTACTCGCTACGGCATCGTCAAGCTTGGGATTCCGTATTCGAACACCTGGCTGGTCGAGGAGCACATGGAGGTCGGCCAGAAAGACCTCAACATCGTCTGCGACTACGGTTACCTGAACAGCATCGTCGTTCAGGGAGCGGACGGCGGCTGGGTCGAAGTCGAGAACAAGATCGACCTGCCGGAGGACATGACCGAGGACGAGTGGCTCCAGTCGCGCAAGGAATACCTCGCAGAAAACCGCGAGGAGACCGAGAAAAGCTACCTGATCCAGCGCGACTTCATTCTGAAGAACCGCGCCAACGGCATCGCCGCCACTCTCCGCGCCGGTCTCGATCCCGTGACGCCGTCTCCGGCCAAGCTTGAGAAGATGCGCAACAAGCTCTTTCGCAACTTCGTGGCGGCGGCGCCCACGGGCACGCCGATGCACGACATGCCCGTACTTCCTCCTCCAGATCCTTTGCGCGGCGTCGTTGGCGCCCCTCGCCTGCCAAGGCCCGAGCCGGCGCCGATGCCGGTCCAGGCTTCCTATTTCGAACCGACCAACTGGGATGACGATCTATGACCAATCTCATTGCAGACAGTGCCAAGCTTCGCGCGCTCCGCGTTTCTGTGCGCAGTATGTACATCGAGAATGGGAGAGACGCGCAGCTAGACGAGCACCTCGCGGCAATGGTCCAAAATAAAAAGGACATTGAGGAAGGCGCCGGGTCACCCCGCCGGGGATTGTTTGTCATCGGCAAGGCCGGAACGGGCAAGTCGACTTCCATCCGTCGAGCGCTCGCGGCCAACCCGGACCTTCAGCCCGTTGCCAACGTGTATGGCGAAACAGCGCCGCAATACCTCAGCCTCAAGCTTCCGAAGAAAGCCGCGACGATCGACCTCGTCTCGCACGTTCTCAAGGCGATGGGCATGCCGCACGACGGGAAGGAGAAAGCCATGACCGATGAGATGAAGAACCAGTTCAAGCAGCGGGGCATCTGGCTTCTCCACCTTGACGAACTTCAGCATACCGTTCGTTCGCAAACCGCCAAGGCCTTCGAAGCGATCCAGGATCTCCTCAAAGAGATGCTGGACGATGAGGAATGGCCCCTGCACATGGTTCTTTCCGGTGTGCCGCGCATCAGGAAGATCCAGGTCGAGGACCAGATCGATCGCCGCTCGGAAGTCCTCAGTTTCTATCCTCTCAAGGCGCCCGCGAACAACGACCGCATCCGCGAGCTGATCGCAAAGATTTCGGTCGAGGGCTGCGGCATGAGCCTCGACCCTGATGTGCAAACGCCGGAGTTTTACGAGCGCCTTTGCATGTCGACGAACGGCGCCTGGGGCACCATGATCGAAAGAGTCCAGCAGGTCAGCTTCGGCACGCTCGAACGCGGACGAACACTTCTCAAGAAAAAGGACTTTGCCAGGGAGTACGAAATGACCAAGGGATGCACTCTCTCGGAAAACGTCTTCATGGCCCCGAATTTTCGCGACCTCGACTTGGGTGTCGGTTCGGAGGACTGAGATGACGCTTCCCGTCGTAATCAAAATGCATGAGGAAGAGACGCCCGTGAGCCGCGCGAACCGTCTGAGCTCCGCAAACGGCTTCGCTTCGTTCCGCCGGTTCCTCGAAATGACCTCCATCCGCCTGCCGGGTTTGTCGGCAGGCAACGAGGAGTGCATCGCCAAACTCGCGAAGTGGTCGGGCGTGGATCCCGTACTTCTGGCGAAATATGCGTCCAGGACGCTTTCGCGCCAGGGGACTTGGCGGATCGGCGAAGCCACGTTCGGCAAGGAAAGTCGCCGGGGCAGCCGGTTCCGATACTGCCCGCTATGCGTCGTGGAGGACGTCGATGCCGACAACGGCCGCCAGGTATCCCGGCCATATGTCCGGCCTGCATGGATGTGCCGTGCGGTTTTGACCTGCTCGGATCATCGCCGTCCAATCGTCGAATTCCCCTTTGCCGGGCGACAGGAAAACGACTTCTGTCAGTTCGTCGCTTCGAACCTGGATCGTATCCGTGCCCAGGCGTCCGAACCCTGTGGCGACATTTCAACGGAGATGGACGACTACATCGCAACCCGTATCCGGGGTGTCTCTGCGGAACCTTACCTTGACCGTTTCGAAGCGTTCGTCGCGATCGATCTCTGTGATCATCTAGGAAGGTTTTTTAAAACCCACGCACTAGGTGGCCCATTCGTTCCTGATGAAATCCGTGGCGCCTCCCCTCGCGAGATCGGATTTCATCTAGCGCGCAAGGGCGAGCAGGCGATCCGCGACGCCGTCGCCTCCGTCGTCTTGAAGAAACGGCCAAACGGAACGGAGAAGTTCCTCTTTGGGACGTTGGGGCGATGGCTTCGTAGCAATGCAGCCAGGAAAGAGTTTACGGAGCTCGTCGAATTATTTCAGGACATTGCCGAGTGCAATCAGCCCTACGGTCCGGGAGAGGTGTGTTTCGTGCCTGTGCGTCGGAGACGTCTTCATTCCGTCATCACCGCGGAAGCGGAATACGGCCTTTACCACAAGCGCGTGATTGAACTCCTGAAGGAGGCTAATCTCATTGAGGATGCAACAATAGCGCGCGGCCGGATCTTCTTCGATGCCGAGAAAGCTCAACCCATTCTGCTGGCGGCTACCCTGACACTTACCAGCCAGGAGGCGCGTGCCGAACTGGGCGTTACGGAATTTGTATTGGTTCAATTGCTCAATTCCGGCCTCATTCCTCGTGTTGAAGGCCGAACGGATAGCCGTGTCTATTCACGGATTCGACGAGTTGACGTACGGGAGCTTCAGCAAAATGTTTTCCAACATGTGACAGTTCAGGAATCTGGCGACGATACGCTCAGCCTGGCCACGGTCTGCAGGGTGACCGTCCGGGACACAAGCGAAATCCTCAGGACAGTAATCAATGGTGGGTTGAGAAAGGTCACCATTGCACCGCATCAAGATCGTCGCATCGACAATCTTCGTTTCGATCGGCTCGAGACGTTCGAATATTTCTTGCAGCCTGCTCAGACCATCGGTGATGTGGAAGGTTCAAAGGTGCTCAAACAGCGAGACGCCGCCGAATATCTTAGCGTGAAAGCGACGACTGTGCCGTACCTGATGAAATTGGGATTGCTGGATACCATTGAAGTCGCAAACCCGGTCAATCGAAGAAAACAGTTGGTCGTCACCCGCGCCTCGCTGGACAATTTCAAGCGCGAATACGTCGCGGTTTTCGAAATCGCGCTACAATATGACACCCATACGAACGTGATTTTGGAGGCGTTTCGCGTGGCAGGCATCGAGCCAATCTACGACAAATGCGGCAGCAGTGTCAGCAGATTCTTCCGCCGACGAGATATCGACGACGTCTTCTTAACTCTTCCGAAGAGAAGAAAAAGAATTCGAAAGAGAGCAGCACCAAGGCCCGCGTAAGCGGGCTTTTTATTGCCTGCTGAAGTGATGCTATGGCTGGCGCTACGCTAGGTTCAATCCTAACACGGTGCAGAACCACATCTCAGAACACGCAAATTCCAGTAGCCTGCAAGTAACTGTTTTTTCTGCGTAATTTAACTTACGATCGAGTCGCAGGTGCAAACCTTCGCGGGCTTACCAACGGTTTTGGTAAATCCGCATAGGATCGCGCCTGAGAGGCTTGGTCTGGCAGTTTCTCCGCGAGAGGTACGCGCCTGAAGATATAAGCGCCAGTCGACAGTTGCGGGCCTTCTTCGAGCCAGAGCTGCTGCGCGTGACGATCTTGAATTCTGACCGGGCCACTGCAATCATTCGCCCGGAGGAGTTCCCATGAGATCATTGCTTGCGTGCCTGTTCGGCCTCATTGCGTCCAACGCTGCCGCCATCGACTATCCGACCACCGGGCTGCTATATAATCAGCAGGAGGACTCCTCGCTGACCTATACCTGCACCTTGCAGCAGACCCAGCGGCTGCGGTGCGAGTTCATCCAGACAGCGGTGCGGAAGAAGGCAAAGCCGGGAGACCTCGAAAGAAAGCTGGTCGACGCACGTGCTGGCTATCCGAATGTCCTGAGCCAGTTCAAGGATCCCAAACAGTGCGGCATGTTCACGGCTCTGTTCTCGGTCGGAAGCGGTGAGCTTGATATCGATGAGGTCCTGAAGCGTTATCCGGACATTGCCAAGGATCCCGCGGCTTTTAGGGACGGCATGGCACGGCTCCGCGAGGAGGCGAAGACCAGCCCGGTTATGCTGGATTCCATGAAGGCGGTCGTCACGATGTGCGACCATCCGAGCGAGGAAAACTATCTCGCCATGACCCGTGCCGACCACGCCAAGGATATGAAGACGTGCCAGGTTAGCTCGAACCCCTATGCGCAGGAGTTCGTCTGGGTGGCGGATTTCGGCAACAGCGGGGCTTGGGTGGCCTCTGCCCAGCCTGAGGGACCATGCGGTATCGTCCAGTTGTCGCGGTTCGAGATGGATAAGGAGTATCCGGGCCTTCTCTGGCGGTATGTCGCTCGGAAGGCGGCCACCAACCCGACCGGAACGCTGATGCCGGGCTTTTCTTGTTCTGCCGTCGATCAGGGGGAATACGTCTATGACTGGAAGAAGAAGCGGTCGGATCACATGCAGTGCGAGTTCGTCGAGTTCAGCCCGATCTGAATGTCGCAGGCTAAGTGCAATGTCCTGCAATGCACGTCTGCGCCCTATCAGACCTCAAGCGTGCTTCCAGCGCGATCGCCTGGTTTTGACTGCAAAAATCTTGCTATTGGATGCCATCCCGACACCGAGTTGGGCATGCAGTCGCTGAGGTTGTAAAGGCCCTGATGCCCTCTACTCATTTTAGGGATTTTCGAATATATTCCAATTGGTTTTGGGTGTTGGGGGAATTCCAAATGAAGAGTCGATCAACGTGCCTTGCTATTGCGCTAGGTGCTCTCCTCGGAACGAGCGCGGGTGCACAAGACACCAAGAATGCCATGTTATTCGACTATCCGACCGCAGCCATTTCTCGGCTTGAGAAAGCGGACGCGCCAGAGGTGGCTAAAGCTGCAGGGGTGATTTCCCTAGAGTGGAACTTTATCAAGGATAGTTTCCGCAATCTCGGATCTCCGACCGAAAATTTCCGACTAACAATGAACCACAATGAAGAACTGTTACAGACAGCCGCAGACGATCCAAATGACAAATTATCTGTGGAGCTTGTTAAATATGTTGAAGAAGATTTAGTTTTAAAATCTAACTATATTAGGGAAAGGTCCGTCGAAGCAACGATCTCGGCTGCCATATATAGCGAGGTTGCTGTGGACGTTAGGACTATGAAAAACGGCGGCGAAATCGACGGCTATTTTATCGGCTTCAGTCCAAGGCATATGGCGGGAAGTGACCCGTTGATCAAGTTCAACAATCCGACTAACCCTAGTAAGGGGTCGCTGCCGCCCGGTAGATACGAGATGACGGCAATGCTAAATAACCAGGTTGTCCAGCGCCAAGAAGTAAGCATTGGAATACTGGGGCAGCAAGGCATACCCATAATTTGCTTGGTTCCCTAAAATGAATTTCAGGGACCGCATAGGTGAGTTCGACGCTACATGGGCCGCCGTTACGGCGGCTGCAACTGTTATTATTGCCCTGATTGCCAACATGGCTGCACCTCCCCCCACCCTTTGGCGCGAAGCCGCTCAGGTACCCGATGTATTAGAATTTATAGTAATTATTATCCTTTCGGCGAGCATTTCAGGTAGAAAATCCAAAGGCTGGAAGAATTTTAAGTGGTTTCTGCCACTCATACCAACCATCGTTTGCATCGTTGCTTACTATGTCTTGACCACTCAGTTCAGTTGCCCGTTTACCGACAACCGGATGGCTATTGGATGGACCTACATAGCCACTGCTGCGGAGTATATTTCGCAAAATCCCGGACAGGATTGCAGCCTTCTCATTGCAGATTACATCGGAAATACGAATATGATATGGCCTGCATACCAAATCATAATCACGTGGCTTGTCATTTACTTTGCATATGTTCTGGCTGTCGCGTTTTCGGCCATGACAGTAGTGCGTGCAATTCAGCACGTCTCGACAAAATGACTAGCGAACACCTTCTGAACGTCTCAACACGATATAGATGAGAGACATACTGCTTTTCTCCTGAGCCACCTTGTCCCACCGATATGACACTCAGAGATGGAAGTTTCGGAGCCAGCTTGCGCACTAACCGAACATCGCAAGGGGTTGGAGAAGTAAGAATCTTTAAGGGGCTCCACCCTCGCCCCGCCATCTGCCCGCTGGATCATAGGCGTCGCATCGCTCCCGACCGAACGCGTTCCAGAGCATATCGAACGCTGGAAGCATGAGGGCCGGAATGTCCGGGTCCGCTTCATTCACTAGGATTTCCGGCACAGCCAGGATTTCTCTTCCTGCTGCTCTCGTCTCTGAATACCCACCACCCGGCACGTCGTATCGGTTCATGGTCTTTCGGGCATTACAGATCGACAGATAGATGGAAATTGGAAGCCCCGCTTCGTAGGACGCGAGAACAGCTACGTACTGCCGAACGGTCTCGATCACCAGCCGGGTGAATGGGGCACCTATGAGGAACGAATTACCTTCCGGATCCGTCCCCAGCTCAGCCACTCCTTCGATTGCGCCGTTGCGGAAAAACTGCGCATAGGCGCTGCGCTGTGTCGGATCGGACTGAGTGTAGTTAACGAAGCCGTCGAAAGTGACGGCGGGTTTCCTAGTCAGGCGAACCTCGTCAGGCGGGATCGGCAAGTGAGTGCCCTTCTCGAGAATTCTCCAGATATCTGCCAGACGACCATCCGTGAACGCTGGAATCGCGACGACATGGATAGCAAGCTTGGCCGAAGTTTTCATTGGAACGGGAGTTTCACCAGCCGAGATTTTCACCAGTCGATCCGAATGAAACGTCCGTATACGTTCCCCAACCTGAGGACCATTGTTGAAGAGCTGTCGAAGCTGCTCGACGTTCGGCTCGTACTTGGTGGTTCCCGCACGCGCCCAGAAACTGTTACGGCCTCGATCGACAACGCGATGCGGAGGCATGTAGCTTCGGCCAACTCGGATAATTATGACCGGTCCCGCATTCGTGTGGATCGAGCGAATCTTCAGATTGGCCAACCGTGGCTCAATTCCACTAGAAGCAACCTGTTCGAGGCGAAGTAACTCACCATCGACATTGCCGTGAAAGCCTACAATCTCGTGTGCCGCCCCATCCTTCTCCTTCAAACCGATGACTATGTCTCCGCCCAGGGTATTCGCGAGGGAGGAAATATCCTTTAGATATTCGGAATTTCCGTCATTACCAGGATCGTAACTATCGCGCTTGTAGTCCAGCGTCAGAGATTCGGTCACTTGCATGACGACCAAACGCTCGAGATCGGCCGCCGTGATCTTGTCCAGCGGTATATCCTGAATTGACATTATCTGCACCTCTTGATCGGTTGAGACTGCTCAACGATAGAGCCCACCACGATCCAGCGTATATAACAGATGCTGAATATTGGCTTCCTAACCTTAAGAATCGGCATCACTGTAAGTTCGGCAGAACTTGGCGGAAGAAACCAGAGAGGCTCTTCTCTCACCGCATCCGTTATAATTACAACGACGTCCGAAGCAGGCTCTGGATGGCGGCGAGGCCTTCAAGCGGCGCTGAGGCCTGGCCCATGGGTTCTTTCAATCGAATCCGTATTCACGGCTTGACCAAAATCCGAATAATCATGTCTTCAGCGACGAAAACATCGAATCGATGTCCGCATTTGAAAACGGTCTATCAGTAGCTTGACGTGTGTCAGGGGCACCTGCGCCCAAGCGCGCACGCTGCAGTTCCTGATATCGTCCCCTTTCGTCCCGAAGGCGATGGAGTGCGCTGATCCGATCCTCGAGCTCATCTTTTTTCCAGTAGCCGATCGATTTAGGTACTAAACTTTCAATTTTCTCAATCTCATCAAGCCAGTCCTCGATCACCTGTTCTGGATCGTCATGGTCGGCGATGGAACTCAGACTGATGGCATCGATCGCCTCCTCGGCTGCCTCCTCGTAGTTTCTGTAAAACTGGTCCGACATCTGCAGTCTGGCCGAGGCGAGCCCCGACGCGAGATCAGCGAGATCCTGAAGATCCATCACTTCCTCTCTGTCGGACGACACGAACCTGTATATCTCCATGCGCAGGTATCTCCCAAAAGCCCTGGCGTAAGGCAAATGGTGGTAGATCCCGCCGTCAAGCTCATCGATAAGAAGGGGAAGTCTTCCCTCGCTTATCCAGAACAGGCTTTTGACGCTCTCCCTTCTCAACCGTTCGCAATAACTCAAGTCGCCGGCTGCCATGATGAGTTCGCCGACAGCCCTAGCAAGGTCGTGCAGGAAAAGGTGGCCCGTCACCTCTCCGCCGATGATTGCGTCCAGCAAAGCCCTGGCCGCCACCGCTCGCGTCTCACCGGAAGCTTCCGTGTCGATTTTTTTCCATAGTGTTACCGCACCGCTGATGGTCGATACACACGGAGCGAGCGTTGACAGAACTGTTGGGTCCGCGGTTTCCCGGGACAGGTAGTCCTGGACGGATGGATTAATGAAGTTCGCGCGGCTTTCGTTGATTAGCACGAACGAAGATTTCACTTCCCGAAGTGTGTCTTCGAAGACTGAGGTGCGAAGATCTTCCTTCGGAAGGACTCCGAATTTGACGATCGCTCGTTCAAAGAACGCCCGAAGAATGTCGAGTTTTACACCGGGTGCTGCGAACCGCTCCTGCTCTGCGAAATACATGCAGAACAACAAGACTTGGGCCTTCTTGCTGATATGATGCCTGAAAGGCTTTTCCCAGATCTTATCCGGGCTCCTCAGCGTTTGCAGGAAAACCTGTGGGTACTCCGCCGACGGCACGTCGCGCTGTCTCAACTCGTCGGTCATCCAGTGGATGATGCGGGGCATGTAGTTGGGATGATCCACTATCTCGCGAACGATCGAACCATGCAGAAGCGCCTGGATCGCAGCTTCGTCGATTTCCGAATGGTAGAGGTGATTGTACAGGATTCGCGCTTTCAGTTCCCTCGTATAGTTGGAGAGGTCCAGCACCATCTCGGAGATTTCAACCTTCGTGTCGTCGATCGACTCGGAAAGCACGCGAGCTGCCTGCAATATGTAGGAACGTGTCGTGAGGATGAACCGCTTCGCCTTATCCCGGTGAACCATTGACATGAAGCGAAGGATCCGATTTTCGTCGCGCGCCAAGGATGCCGGATCAAGCCGTATTTTCCCGAGGAAATCGTCAAAGACGAACACCTGCTGACTCTCGCGCCGGAACGCCCGAAAACCATCGTCAATCGAGGTGATCGAAACAAGCTCCCAGCCTTCATCGCTGTATTCGGCGGCGAGCACTTGCGCTAGCGTCGTCTTGCCAACGCCCGGCGGCCCGGAAACAATCAAGCAGTGCCTTGCCTTTAGAATCTCGGCGGATTTGCCAAGACTGGGATTGGCAACGTAGACCTTCAGTATCCGCTCGATTTCGTCGTAGGTCGCCTCGGTGAACACGGCGATGTCGCTCGTCAGCAGTCTGTCGAGAACGGCCGCGCTCGACAGCCAAAGTTTAATGTTCTTCCTCTCTACCTTTGGATAGTCGGCCAGATAGCCATTTAGCTCGGTGCGGCCCCAGATATTCGACGCAGTCACCGACTGATGGTCCAGGATCGAGACAAGGATGTCTTTTCGGCCCGGTGTCAGTGGTTGGGACGTGAGAAAAAAGTATGTCTTGGGATTCAGCTTCAGAAGGTTCTTCTTCTCGACCCTGGCAGCCTTCTGAAGATCCGTCCACGAGCTATTCTTATAGTGCTTGGCCTGAAGAATGATGTCGCCATCCGCACGACTATGCCGTCCATCGATACCGCCATCGGCGCCCTCGGAGAACCGCTCGAACCTGAGACCTGTTACCGCTGCGACCAAGTCGAGACACAGACTTTCGAACTCAATGGGAGACAAATTTGCAAAATCGTATCGATCGGACATCTGCGTGCGAATCCATGAGAAGCAACGATCTCACTGATAGCGTGATGTAAGTCCATTGATCTAGATCACAATCGTCCAAGGCTTCTACAATGCGCCCACATAGCTGGGGCTCGGGGGTAGCACCAATATGAGAGTCGGACGACATCTGGAATGTCGTGCGCATATAGGAATGGCTCGGGAAGAAGACATGAGGTCCTGAGGAACGATCTCGGCATAGTCATCCATCGGCACATTTGTCAAACCAACCGCGCCGCCGGCGTCTGGACAGAAAAGCGGTTCCGTGGCATCAAAAAAGACATGAACACAGCGCGCACCCATTCCAAGCTCCTACTCGCCATCATTCCGATGGTGGGTTAGTACACGCTCGCGTTTCTAAGATGCAGCAACCCGCCGAAGAGGCGGGTTTTTTGTTGCCATTCCTCTTCGGTCAAAAATCGGATTCGTTCGAGAAGACAGAAGGGAATTCGCAATGCCATATGACCCCAAGACGATCGAGCCGCGATGGCAGCGATACTGGGAGAAAAACCAGACGTTCAGGACCGAGGACGACCAAAGCCGTCCGAAGTATTATGTCCTTGATATGTTTCCCTATCCGTCCGGCGACGGCCTGCATGTAGGTCATCCGGAAGGTTATACCGCGACCGACGTCGTGGCTCGGTACAAGCGTATGATGGGCTTCAATGTCCTGCATCCCATGGGGTGGGATGCCTACGGGCTGCCCGCCGAGCGATACGCGGTGCGGACGGGCGTCCATCCAGCGATCACCACGCGGAGCAACATCGCGAATTTCGGGAAGCAGATCCGGCGTCTCGGCTTTTCCTACGATTGGAGTCGGGAGATTTCGACCACCGATCCCGAGTTCGTTCGATGGACGCAATGGATCTTCCTGCAAATGTATAAGGCCGGCTTGGCCTACCAGGCAGAAGTTGCCGTCAACTGGTGCCCGGCACAAGGTACGGTGCTGGCCAACGAGGAAGTGAAGGATGGTCGCTACGTGGAAACCGGAGACCCGGTGGAACGTCGCACGATGCGTCAATGGATGCTGAAAATTACCGCCTATGCCGACCGCCTGCTCGCGGATCTGGACGAGCTGGACTGGCCGGAAGGCGTCAAGGCGATGCAGCGCAACTGGATTGGCAGATCAGAAGGCGCTGAAGTGACTTTCGCCGTCGAGGACAGAGAGTGTTCCGTGACAGTCTACACCACGCGTCCGGAAACGATCTTCGGCGCTACATTCATCGTCCTGTCCCCCGACCACCCTGCTATCGATGCCATCGCCACCCTCGGCCAGCGCGGAGAGGTCGACGCCTACCGCACCCGCGCAGCGGCAATGAGCGCAGTAGAGAAGTCGCAAGCCCAATGGAAAAGCGGAGTATTCACCGGAGCCTATGCGATCAACCCGGCGAATGGTTCGCGGATTCCGGTATGGGTCGCTGACTACGTCCTGATGACCTACGGCACCGGCGCAATCATGGCCGTTCCAGCCCATGACGACCGCGACGGCAATTTCGCGCAGGAGTTCGGGCTGCCGATCGTCGAAGTCGTGTCGGCATCTGGCTCCCCCTCCGGCGATGTGCCGCCCGCTGCGCGGCCAGGCGAAGGCTCGATGGTCAACTCCGGGTTCATGGATGGAATGGAGACGAAAACGGCGAGAACGGCAGCGGTCTCATGGATGACCGAGCAAGGCTTTGGTGTGGAGCGTATCGAGTACAAACTGCGCGACTGGCTGTTTTCGCGGCAGAGGTACTGGGGGGAACCCTTTCCCATCCTCCATGCCGCCGACGGCAGCGTCGTGCCGCTGCCAGAGGACGCCCTGCCACTGCTGCCTCCCGAACTGGACGAATATAGGCCGACGCCCGACGGGGAGCCGCCGCTGGCACGGGCGGGTGATTGGGTTCGGACGGTTGATCCGACGTCCGGCATGGACGCTCTGCGGGAAACCAACACGATGCCGCAATGGGCGGGATCGTGCTGGTATTACCTGCGTTTTGCCGATCCTCGGAACATGACCGCGCCGATCGATCCCGAGAAGGAGAAATACTGGCTGCCGGTCGATCTGTACGTGGGAGGAGCCGAGCATGCGGTGCTGCATCTGCTCTACGCGCGCTTCTGGCACAAGGTCCTGTTCGACATCGGCGTCGTGACCTCCAAAGAGCCGTTCCGCAAGCTGTTCAATCAGGGAATGATCCTGGCCTTCAGCTACAAGGATGCGGCTGGGAGGTACTATCGACCCGAAGACGCGGCCGAGCGCGACGGTCGCTGGTATGTCGGAGAAATCGAGGTCGAGCGGCAGGTCGAGAAGATGTCGAAGTCGAGGCTCAATGTCGTCAATCCTGACGAGGTGGTCGAACGATACGGCGCCGACGCCATGCGTCTGTACGAACTCTTCATGGGACCGTTGGACGTTGCCAAGCCGTGGCAAATGTCCGGCGTGGCCGGGGTCAGCCGCTTCCTCCATCGCGTATGGCGGATCGCAATGGGAGAGGATGGGATGTTGTCGAGCAAAATTATGGATGCGGAGC
Source organism: Rhizobium sp. NZLR10 (assembly GCF_019685125.1). NCBI lineage: Bacteria > Pseudomonadati > Pseudomonadota > Alphaproteobacteria > Hyphomicrobiales > Rhizobiaceae > Rhizobium > Rhizobium sp. NZLR10. The sequence goes on from NZ_JABDWE010000017.1 coordinate 173,670, forward strand.
CGTCTCCAGAGATCGCACGAGTTCTTCATAAAACGATCAAGGCTATCGGCAACGACATCGAGGCCATGCGTTTCAACACAGCGATCTCTAAACTGATGGAGCTGTCAAACGCATTGACGGGCCTGGACATCAAGCCACGGTCAGCAGTCGAATCCTTCGTTCTGCTGCTGGCACCCTTCGCGCCTCACATTGCCGAGGAACTCTGGCGAATGCTGGGGCATCCGGAAAGTCTGTCGCATGAACCCTGGCCGACATACGACCCCATTCTCGCCGACGATGATATCCGCGAGTTTATCGTTCAGGTGAACGGCAAGCTCCGGGGAAGAATTCAGGCCGCTCCGACGATCAGCGATAGCGAACTCGTGGCGCTGGCTGCGAGGGAACCTGACGTTGAGGCGAAGCTGATGGGGAAGACAGTGCTGAAGGAAATTGTCGTCCCCGGGCGACTCGTGAATTTCGTGATTGCCGACTAGCGAATAAACGATCAGGAGCCGCGGCCATTCGTGTCGGCTGCGGCTACATCGCAATTGGCCCTTGTGGTCAAGGTCAGTACGATCTGCGAGGTAACGTCTGCCATGGGCGGATTTGTCGTCGATGTCCTTCAGCTTGGGCAGCCGGCACTACCGGTCGAATGCTCCGATGCTTGCTTATTAGACATTCGTGAAATACGCGGCAAAGTGATGTATAGTGGCTAGGGAGAATTCATGTCGGGGAACTAAGACATGGAGCGCAGATTATCTGCAATTCTGGCCGCCGACGTGTCAAAGCTGGTTAGAGCCGCGACGGTTCCAGCCAATTAGAAACGCGACACTTGTTCCTCGGATCAGCCCCCGATCCGACCGGCTGGGCCGGGTTGCTAGGGAGGAGCGGGGGCGGATGAGATGCC